>CAYQAF010000138.1:0-5957 GCA_964415375.1 uncultured Alcaligenaceae bacterium | reverse complement strand
TCCCGAGCGCGAGATGGGCGGGCGGGTGGGCGGCGCGTTCCTGGTCATGAACGACATCGAAGACGACGTCCGCGCCCGGGACGCGCTGAAGGCGCAGGAGACGCAGATGCGCCTCTTCGCCGACAACATCCCGGGCCCGATCGCCTACCTCGACCGCGACCTCTCCTACCGCTTCGTCAACCAGGCGTTCGCGAACCTCGCCCGCCTGCCGCAGGAGCAGATCTACGGGCGCATGCCCGCGGACGTGCTGGCGCGCGACGTCGCGAGCTTCCTGCGCCCCATCCTGACGCGCGCGCAGGGCGGGGAGGCGGTCGAGTACGAGCGCATGGGCCTCACCACCGCGGGCGCGCAGCGCTGGATGCACGGACGCATCGTGCCGGACCTCGACGCGGCGGGACAGGTGCGCGGGCTCTACTGCACCGAGTACGACATCCACGAGGTGAAGACCACCGAGCAGGCGCTCGCGGCGCGCGAGGAGCAGTTGCGCCTGTTCACGGACAACATCCCGGAGCCCGTCGTCTACCTCGACGCCGAGCGCCGGCTCGCCTTCGTCAACGAGGCCTTCCTCGACCTGACGGGGCAGGAGCGCGAGCACCTCGTCGGCCGGGAGCCGGCCGAGGTGCTGTCAGACGAGCAGCGCATCATGCAGGACGAGTACGTGGTCCGCGCGCTCGCCGGCGAGTCCGTCACCTACGAGCGTCCGGTGGTCGACCTGAACGGCCGCACGCGCTGGTTCCGCGCGCGCATCGTTCCCGACTTCCACTTCGACGGCAAGATACGCGGGCTCTACGTGGTCGGGCACGACATCACGGATCTGAAGCAGGTGCAGGACGCGCTCGCCTCGCGCGAGAGCCAGCTCCGCGCGATCATGGACGGCGTGCCAGCGCCGGTGGCCTACATCGACCGCGACGAGCGCTGTCACTACGTCAACCGGACGTTCCTCCAGTACTTCGGGCTGACGGTCGCGGCCGTGGCGGAGATGCGGCTGCGCGACGTCGTCGGCCGCGCGATCTACGAGAGCGCGCAGGCGATGCTCGCGCGTGCCTTCGACGGCGAGTCGACGGCCTTCGACCGGCTGGTCCCGGGCGCGAACGGCATGCGCCGGTGGATGACGATCCGGGTCGTGCCGGACGCGGGTCCCGGCGGGGACGTGCACGGCGCGTTCGTGCTGATGAACGACATCCACGGCCTCAAGCAGGCGCAGGAAGCCCTGCGCGCGTCGGAGGCCGAGCTGCGTCTCATCATGGACAACGTGCCGGCGCGGGTCTCCTACGTCGACCGCGACTACCGCTACCGCTTCCTGAACCGGCATGACGAGGACTGGCTGGCAGAGAGCCGCAAGGAGCTCTCCGGCAAGCGCGTCGACGACGTGGTCGGCAAGGAGCGCTTCGCACAGGTGAAGCCCCTGTTCGACCGCGTGCTGAAGGGCGAGACGGTCTCGACGGAGCAGATGCTGGTGCAGCCGGATGGCGGCGTGAAGTGGGAGTCGGTGCACTACGCGCCGAACCGCGACGCCGAAGGCAACGTCATCGGCATCTACGCCGTGCACACCGACGTCCACGACCAGAAGCGGAACGAGGAGGCGCTGCGCCGTGCCAACTGGATGCTCTCGTCGCACATCAGCAACACGCCGCTCGCGGTGATGGAGTGGGACCGCGACCACAAGCTGGTGCGCTGGTCGCCGCAGGCGGAGAACATCTTCGGCTGGGGCACCGACAAGGTGCTCGGGATGCAGCTCACCGACAACGTGCTGCTGCACGAGGACGACCGTGCCGCGTCCTCGTCGCTGATCGAGCGCCTGTCCTCGGGCGACGAGCCGCGCGCCACCGGCCTCACCCGCAACCATCGCATGGACGGCGAGACGATCTGGTGCGAGTGGTACCACTCGGCGTTGCTCGACGACCAGGGGCGCATCGTCTCGATCCTGTCGTTCGTGCAGGACGTGTCCTCGCGCATCCAGGCGGAGGAGCGGCTGCAGTACCTCGCGACCCGGGACGCACTGACCGGCCTGCCCAACCGCCTGCTGTTGAACGAGCGGCTGACGCAGGCGATCGCCCAGGCGCGTCGTTCCGGCCGTCGCGTAGGCGTGCTGTTCATCGACCTCGACCGGTTCAAGAACGTCAACGACACCCTCGGCCACCGCATCGGCGACGAACTGCTGAAGCACGTGTCGCAGGCGCTGTCGACCGCACTGCGCGAGACGGACCTCCTCGCGCGGTTGGGCGGCGACGAGTTCATGGTGATCGTCGATGACTTCGACGATCCGGAAGTGCTCGGGCGGGTCGCGCAGAAGCTCTGCGACGCGGTTGCGCACCCGATCCGCATCGAGGAGCACGACATCTACGTCACGTCCTCGATCGGCATCGCGGTGTATCCCGACGACTCCGACGACCCGGAGGAGCTCTTGAAGCACGCGGACGTCGCGATGTACCGCAGCAAGGAGCTCGGCCGCAACACCTACCAGTTCCTCGACGCGAGCCTCGCCGAGCGGCGCGTGCGGCAGCACTCGCTCGAGTCGTCGCTGCGCACGGCGCTTCGCACCGGCAAGCTCGCGCTGCACTACCAGCCGCTGGTTCGCGTGGCCGACCGCCGGGTGATCGGCGCGGAGGCGCTGCTGCGCTGGAATGATCCCGAGCACGGCGACGTGCCGCCGCAGGTATTCATCCCGGTCGCCGAGGAGTCGGGCCTGATCCACGCGCTCGGCGAGTGGGTGCTCGCGAGCGCCGCCGCGCAGTGCCGTGCGTGGCGCGACGACGGCCTGGCGCTCTCGGTATCGATCAACCTGTCGGCGCGGCAGTTCTATCGCGACGACCTCGCGCGCCGCACGCTCGAGATCGTGCGCGCGGCCGACTGCGATCCTTCGTGGATCGAGCTCGAGGTCACCGAGACGAGCCTGCTGCACGACCTCGACGCGATCCGCAAGGTGCTGCAGGAGCTGCGCGACGAAGGTTTCGCGGTCGCGATCGACGACTTCGGCACCGGCTATTCGTCGCTCACCCACCTGAAACACTTCCCGATCGACACGCTCAAGATCGACATCTCGTTCATCGCCGATCTCGAGACGGATCCCGGCGATGCCGCGATCACCGAGGCCATCATCGGGCTTGCCCGCGGCCTCGGGCTCAACGTGGTCGCGGAGGGTGTCGGCACGCAGGCGCAACTCGACTTCCTCGCCAAGCGCGGCTGCGACGCATTCCAGGGTTTTTTCGTCGCGGCGCCGATGACGCCCGAGGCATTCGCCGCCTTCTGCGCGGCGCGGACGGCCGGCGCGAACCGCACGCCGGCGTAGCTCAGGTACGTCAGACCCGGGCGACGAATCCGCCGATCGCCCCGGCGACCGTCTCCCAGCCGGGCTCCAGCATCAGCATGTGGGCGAGGCCCGGGAACACCGTGGCCTCCACGCCGTGGTGCCGCGCGGTCGCGTGCACGTCGTCCGGACGGCAGACGCGGTCACCCTCGGCGCCGAGGACGAGTACCGGCGGCGACTCACGCTCGGGCAACCCCCAATGCAGCCGCAGCGACAGGTCGAGCAGCGCCCGCGGCGACTCGCCGTTGAGGTGCCGCGCGGCCTCGCGCAGCAGTGCGCGGTCGGCGTTGGGGGAGAAGTAGAACGGCTCGAGCACCGCCAGCACCTCCGCGGAGAGCCGCGCGGGATCGAAGCTGGCCATCTTGAACAGGTAGTCCGGACGCTCGGCGGCAAGCCGCGCGGCGACGGGCATGAGGCCCGCGGGCGGCAGTGGCGCGAGCAGCACGGCGGCCCGCACCGGGCGCGTCGACATCAGCCGCTCGACGATAGCCGCGCCCATCGAGTGGCCGACGAGCACGGGCGCCTGCGGCAGCTGGGCGGCGACGCGCTCGACGTCGGCCACGTAGTCGTCGAGGCCCGTCGACCAGAGCATTTCCGCGCCGCCGCTCTTGCCGTGCCCGCGCAGGCTGAGTGCATGGGCCGCGTGGCCGCGCGCGGCAAACCAGGGCAGGAAGTGGGGCTCCCAGCACCAGGCGTCACAGTACCCGCCGTGCACGAACAGCAGCGGCGGCTTGCGCGAGGAGGCCTTCGGGTGCCTGGAACGCACCTCGAGCTTGGGTTCGAGAGGGAGCATGCGGGGGGACCGGTGGCGTGGTCGCGTGCTAGGATTTCCAGCCCGCGCAATGCCCGACGTGACCGCCCGCATTCTGCCAGAACCGCCGCGCGACGCGCGCTTCGATCCCGCGTGCCGGCGCTGTGCGCGCCTCGCCGCGTTCCTCGACGCGGTACGCGAGGCCCATCCGACCTATTGGTGCCGCCCCGTGCCGCCGTTCGGCGACACCGCCGCGCGCCTGCTCGTCGTCGGACTCGCCCCGGGCATGCACGGCGCGAACGCGTCGGGTCGGCCCTTCACCGGCGACCACGCCGGCATCCTGCTCTACAAGACGCTGCACGCGTACGGCTTCGCGAGCCGACCCGACGGCGCGCGCGCCGACGACGGCCTCACGCTCGTCGATTGCCGCGTGAACAACGCCGTCAAGTGCCTGCCGCCCGGCAACAAGCCGCAGCCCGCGGAAATCGCGGGCTGCAACGCGTTTCTCGCCGCGGACCTGGCGACGCTGCCGCCACGCGCCGCGGTGCTGGCACTGGGCCGCATCGCCCACGAGGCCGTGCTGCGCGCGCTCGGGCGGCGGCAGGCGGAGCGCCCGTTCGCCCATGCGGCGCAGCACAGGCTGTCCGGCACCCCCGAAGGCACGGTGCTCTTCGACAGCTACCACTGCAGCCGCTACAACACCAATACGCGGCGACTCACGCCGGCGATGTTCGAGGCGGTGTTCGACGCCATCGCCGCGCACCTCCGCCCGGATGCAACGACCCCTACGCTCGCGTCGCTCGCTGCCCCCCGCGGGGGTAGGTCAGTTCCTCGGGGCGGCCCTTCGGAACTGACGTGACGAAGGTCTCGCGCGCCAATCGCAGGACCATCGCGACGCCGGGCGGGGAGGGCGCCGCCGCGCCGTTCGACGCGTCGGAGCTCTTGCGCTCGCTGCCGCACCGCCCGGGCGTCTACCGGATGCTCGACCTGGCGGGCGAGACGCTCTACGTCGGCAAGGCGCGCGACCTCAAGAAACGCGTCGCGAACTACTTCCAGAAGAGCGACCACGAGCCGCGCATCGCGGCGATGATTGCGCAGGTGGCGAGGGTCGAGACCACGGTGACGCGCTCCGAAGGCGAGGCGCTGCTGCTCGAGAACAACCTGATCAAGGCCCAGGAGCCGCGCTACAACATCCTGTTCCGCGACGACAAGAGTTATCCCTACGTCTGCATCACCGGGGACGCGTTCCCGCAGCTGCGCTTCCACCGCGGCGCGCTCGACCGGCGGCACCGCTACTTCGGGCCGTTCCCGAGCGCCGGGGCCGTGCGCGAGGGCATCGCGCTGCTGCAGAAGGTGTTCCAGATCCGCACCTGCGAGGACACGGTGTTCGCGAACCGGTCGCGACCGTGCATGCTGCACCAGATCCAGCGCTGCACCGCGCCATGCGTCGGGCTGGTGTCGCCCGAGGAGTACCGCGACGACGTGCAGGCGGCGGTGCTGTTCCTGCAGGGCAAGACCGACGAGGTGCACAGTGCGCTGCAGGCGCAGATGGACGTGGCGGCCGCGACGCTGGCGTTCGAGCGTGCGGCGCGCATCCGCGACAAGATCACGCGCCTGAACCAGCTGCAGTCGCGGCAGTTCGTCGAGAGCGCCACCGCGGGCGACGTCGACGTCGTCGCGGCCGTTGCCGACGGGGGGCTGGTGGCCGTCAACGTGGTGATGATCCGCGGCGGCCGGCACGTCGGCGACCGCACGTTCTTCCCGCATCAGGCCGAGGGCGCCGCGCTGCCCGAGGTCGTGCAGGCGTTTCTCGCGCAGCACTACGTCGAGCGGCCGGTGCCGCCGACGATCGTCGTACCCGGGGCCGAGGACCAGGACGCGCTGGCCGAGGTGCTCTCG
>CAYQAF010000137.1:0-5976 GCA_964415375.1 uncultured Alcaligenaceae bacterium | reverse complement strand
GATCGCTGCGCACGTCGAGCACGAGGCCCTTCAGCTCGCCCTGCTTGTAGAAGTCGCGCAATGCCTTGGCGAGGTCCTCGCCGGTGCGCTCCTGGAAGTTGCGCACGCGGACATAGCCGTAGCCCGGCTCGAGCATCTTCGCGCGCACGCTCTTGACGTTGATCTCCTCGCGGACCAGCGTGACGTCGAACGGCTGGTCGACGCCCTTGCGGAAGATCGTGAGCACGACGTCGGTGCCCGGCTTGCCGCGCATCTTCTCCACTGCCTTCGACAGCGGCATGCCGCGCGTCGCGGTGTCGTCGATCTTCACGATCAGGTCGCCCGACTTGATGCCCGCGCGGAACGCCGGCGTGTCCTCGATGGGCGAGACGACGCGCACGACCCCGTCCTCGACGCCGACTTCGATGCCGAGGCCGCCGAACTTGCCCTGGGTCGAGACCTGCAGTTCCTTGAAGGCGTCGGCGTCCAGGAAGTCGGAGTGCGGGTCGAGGCCCCGCACCATCCCGTTGATCGCCTCGCGGATCAGCTTGTCGTCGGGCACCTGCTCGACGTAGTCGCTCTTGATCTTGCCGAAGACCGCGGAGAGCAGCTGGAGGTCCTCGTACGGGATCGGCAGGCGCGCTTCGCGCTGTGCGACCGCCGAGAAGTTGAGGGACAGCAGCACCCCCAGCACCGTACCGAGGCCGATCAGGCCGGCCTTCTTGAATCCGTCACGCATCGTCTCTGTCCCTCGGGGTTCCGGCGTCACCGCCGCCTCCGGCCGCTTGGGCCGGGTTCACCACTGTCCACGCAGTATGCTCGACTTGCCGCGGGGCCGGAAGCGCCGCCCGCACCGTCCAACCCCCCGACCGGCCCGGAATCCCGGTGGCCGCGGTTGGGCCGCGCGAAGCCCCCGGAGTTCCCTCGGGCCCCGGGACGGGGTGGCCGGGTCGTCGCCGGTCAGCAGGTCAGCGCGACCAGCGACCTTCCGGTCATTTCGGCAGGCTGCGGCAGCCCCATCAGCGCCAGCATCGTCGGCGCGACGTCCTTCAGCTCGCCCCCTGCCACGAGCCGCGCCGGCCGGCCGACGTACAGGAACGGGACGACGTTCAGCGTGTGCGCCGTGTGCGGCTGGCCGGTCGACGGGTCGTGCATCATTTCCGCGTTGCCGTGGTCGGCGGTGATCAGCACCTCGCCGCCGGCCTTCCGGGTCGCCTCGACCACGCGGCCGACCGCCGCGTCGAGGGTCTCCACCGCCTTGACCGCGGCCTCGAGCATGCCGGTGTGCCCGACCATGTCGCCGTTCGCGTAGTTGCAGATGATCGCGTCGTACTTGCCGCTCCCGATCGCGCCGACCAGCTTGTCGGTGACTTCGGGCGCGCTCATCTCGGGCTTCAGGTCGTAGGTCGCGACCTTCGGCGAGGGCACCATGATGCGGTCCTCGCCCGGGTAGACGTCCTCGGTGCCGCCGTTGAAGAAGTAGGTGACGTGCGCGTACTTCTCGGTCTCGGCGATGCGCAGCTGCGTGAGGCCGAGCGAGGCCACGTACTCGCCGAAACTGTTGGTGATCGTCTGCGGGCCGAACGCCACCGGCAGCCGCGAGAACTCGTCGCCGTACGAGGACAGGCACACGTAGCGCGCGAACTTCGGCAGCCGCGCCCGCGGGAAGCCGTCGAACGCCGGGTCGGTCAGCGCGCGGGTCATCTGCCGCGCGCGGTCGGCGCGGAAGTTCATGAACACGACGACGTCGCCGTCGTCCATCCGGGCGGGCGCGCCACCGGCATCGGCGATGGTCGTCGCCTGCACGAACTCGTCGTTCTCGCCGCGCGCATACGCGGCGTCGAGGCCCGCCTGCGCGGACCTCGCGGTGAACGGCGCGACGCCGTCGACCAGCATGCGATACGCAACCTCGACCCGCTCCCAGCGCTGGTCGCGGTCCATCGCGTAATAGCGGCCGCAAACCGTGGCGATGCGCGCCGACACGGCGGCCGTGCTCGCCTTTGCACACACGCCGTCCATGAACGCGAGCGACGCGGCCGCGCTCCTTGGCGGCGTGTCGCGGCCGTCGAGGAACGCGTGCACCAGGATCCGGGAGACGCCGCGCGCGGCCGCCATCTCGACCAGCGCGGCGATGTGCTTCTCGTGGCTGTGCACGCCGCCGGGCGACAGCAGCCCGAGCACGTGCAACGCCCGGCCGCCATCCTTCGCGGCGGCGACGGCGTCGCCGAGCACCGGGTTCTGCGCGAGTTCGCCGGTCTCGATCGCGTGGTCGATGCGCGTCAGGTCCTGGTAGACGACGCGCCCGGCACCGATGTTGAGGTGCCCGACCTCGGAGTTGCCCATCTGCCCGCCCGGCAGGCCAACGTGGCCTTCCGAGGCGTCGATCGTCGTGTGCGGGCATTCGGCGAGGAGCCGTCGCCAATGGGGCATGTGGGCTCGGCTGATCGCGTTGTCGGGGGCGTCGGGCCGGGCGCCGAAGCCGTCGAGGATCAGCAGCACCAGTGGCCGAACCCGTGGACGGAACTGCGGGCCGACGGGCGGACGGGCGGCGGGGTGCGCCGAGGCGGGAGGGGTGTGGGTGGCCATCGGGGCTCGAAGCTCGCTCGGTAGGGTTTGCTGCGCTGCGTTATCATTTTAGCTTTGCCGCCGAGCCCCGCCCCGAATGTCGTTCTTCCAAGAAAACTGGATCCTGATCCTGGTCGCCTTCGCCTCCGGCGCGATGCTGGTCTGGCCGCTCGTGCAGCGGCGCTTCTCGCCGATGAAGGAACTGGGCACGCTGGGCGTGACCCACCTCGTCAACACCCGGGACGCGCTGCTGCTGGACGTGCGCGAGACTCGCGAGTACGAGGGAGGGCGCCTGCCGAACGCGATGCACGTCCCGCTGTCCCAGATCGAGTCGCGTTCCGCGGAATTCGGCAAGTACCTTGCCCGTCCCGTGATCGCCTACTGCGAACTGGGCAACCGCAGCCGGATGGCCGGCGCAGGGCTCGCCAAGGTCGGCTTCAAGGAGATCTACCACCTGAACGGCGGCTACCGGGCATGGAAGGACGCCGGGTTGCCAGTCGAGAAAGCGAAATAGAGCAGATTCATGTCCAACGTCGTCATGTATTCCACCGCGGTCTGCCCGTATTGCGTGCAGGCCGAGCGTCTTCTCGCCGCGAAGGGCGTGAAGGACATCACCAAGATCCGCGTCGACCAGGATCCCGCGAGACGCGACGAGATGATCGCCCGCACCGGCCGGCGTACCGTGCCGCAGATATTCATCGGCGACAAGCACGTCGGCGGCTTCGACGACCTGGCCGCGCTCGACCGCGCCGGCGGGCTCGTGCCGCTGCTCGCCGCGTCGTAG
Source organism: uncultured Alcaligenaceae bacterium (assembly GCA_964415375.1). Classification (GTDB taxonomy): domain Bacteria; phylum Pseudomonadota; class Gammaproteobacteria; order Burkholderiales; family Casimicrobiaceae; genus VBCG01. Next base: position 2,648 of record CAYQAF010000137.1, on the reverse strand, counting down.
CGCGGCGCGGGCCCCCGCGTGTGCAATGGGCCCGCACTCATCCCGGCGTAAAATGCCGGATTTGACCTTTCCTGGGAATCTTCATGGCCGAAACGCAACTCCCGCCCGCGCCGGACGCCGGCGCCGCCAACATGGTCCAGTTCGCGATCGAGCGGATCTACGTCAAGGACCTCTCGCTCGAGAACCCCGGGTCGCCGCAGTCGTTCCAGCTCCAGGAGCCGCCGCAGGTCGAGGTGCAGCTGCGCACGCGCAGCGATGCGATCGCGCAGGACGTCTACGAGAGCGTGCTGACGATCACGGTCACCGCGAAGAGCGGGGACAAGACGCTGTTCCTGGTGGAAGCGGCACAGGCGGGCATCTTCACCATCAAGGGCGTTCCGGCCGACCGGCTGCAGCCGGTGATGGCGATCCATTGCCCGACGGTGCTGTTCCCGTACGTGCGGGAGACGATCGCCGACGCGACCCAGCGCGCGGGCTATCCGCCGGTGCACCTGCACCCGATCAACTTCGAGGCCCTCTACGCCCAGCAGATTGCGCAGCAGCAGCCGGCGCCGGCCCCGGCGTTGAATTCCTGACCTCCAGCATCCGTGACGTGCGGGCAGCGTGAGGCGAAGGCAGGCGACGGCGTGGCACGGGACTCGTTCGCAGCGGCTTTGATCGTGGTGGTCATGGCATTCGCGGGCGCCGTGAGCGCCGCCGAGTTCCGCGCGACCGCCGAGGCGCCGACGATCCTCTACGACGGCCCCTCGGCGAAGTCGAAGCCGCAGTTTCTCTACGGGCGCGACGTGCCGGTGGAGATCATCGTCATCGTCGAGGGCTGGGCCAAGGTCCGCGACGCCGGCGGCACGATCGGCTGGATCGAGCGCAAGGCGCTCGGCGACAAGCGCACGCTGCTCGTGCGCACCCCGGTGGCCGACGTGCGCGAGCGTGCCGAGGACGCCGCGCCGCTCGTGTTCCGTGCCGAGCAGAACGTGCTGCTCGAGCTCGCCGAGGCGGCGAGCTCGCCGTCGACGACCGCCTGGCCGGGCTGGGTGAAGGTGCGCCACCGCGACGGCACGGGCGGCTACGTCCGCATCACGCAAGTCTTCGGACTCTGACAGCGACACACCGATGCCCGTGACCGTCGCGATTCTCGGCGCCGGCGCATGGGGCACGGCGCTCGCGCTGCACCTCGCGACGCGCGCCACGGCCGCGCCGCGCGTGCGCCTCGTCGCGCGGTCGGCGGAGCAGGCCGATGCGATACGCCGGGCGCGCGAGAATGTCCGGTACCTGCCCGGAGTCGCGCTGCCTCGATCGCTCGAGGTGACGGCCGATCCCGATCGCGTCGTGGGTGTCGACTTCCTCGTCGTCGCGACGCCGGCGGCGGCCCTCGAGGAGGTCGCGAGAACGTTCGCGTCCCGGGGCACTCTCGCGCCGCTGGTGTGGCTGGCGAAGGGCTTTGTCTCCGGCGACGACGGTCCCGTGCTGCCGCACCAGCGTCTGTCGCCGCTGTGGTCCGCGCCCGTGGCGGTGGTGTCGGGTCCGAGCTTCGCGGAGGAAGTCGCGCGCGGTCTGCCGACCGCGCTGGCTGTCGCTGCGACCGCACCCGGTGTCGCCGCCGACGTGGCGGCACTGCTGCGCGGCGACACGCTGCGCGCCTACGAGAGCGAGGACATCGCCGGCGTGGAGACCGGCGGCGCGGTGAAGAACGTGCTCGCGATCGCGGCGGGAGCCTCGGACGGCCTGGGCTTCGGCCACAACGCGCGCGCGGCGCTCATCACGCGCGGCCTTGCCGAGACCGCGCGGCTCGCAGTGGCGCTGGGCGGCAAGCGCGAGACGATGATGGGACTCGCGGGCCTGGGCGACCTCGTGCTCACCTGTACCGGCGACCTGTCGCGCAACCGTCGCGTGGGCCTCGCCCTCGCGAAGGGACGCGGGCTGTCCGAAATCCTCGCCGACCTCGGGCACGTCGCCGAAGGCGTGCGGGCGGCCCGTGCGGTGCGAGTGCTCGCGGCGCAGCACTCGATCGACATGCCGATCGCCGAAGCCGTCGACCGGGTGCTGCACGAGGACCTTCCCGTGCGCGAAGCGGTGGCGGGACTGCTGCGGCGCGAGCCGCGGCCCGAAGCGCACTGAAAGTAGGGTCAGACTCGACTTTCGCCGCGAGCCATGGTGCTGGCGCCGGCCCGTCGCCGGCCGAAAGTCGAGTCTGACCCTACTTTCCCGCGCCGGGGGAGAAACCCTGGTGCCGCCGGGCGTTGGGTTCGGCGGCACCACATCGCGACGAGCGCGTTGCCCTAGTTCTTCCCGCCTGGGTTCAACACGCGGAACGTCACGACGCCAGGTTGCAGATACGCGGTGTGCACGTCGTCACCCTTGACCTGCAGACCTTCCACGTCGCCCTGTCCGTGGCCGACCAGCTGCACCTGCAACGCACCGCTCGCCAGGTTCACCGTTCCGGCGAAGGTGCCCGCGAAGCTGCCACCCGGAGGTTGAAGCAGAGTCCACTCGAACGTTCCCCACATCCTCCCTTCGGCGTTCTCGTCGAAGTTAATGTTCGCGATGACGGTACTCAGGCCGTTGAGTTCCGGGTGACCAGGCACCGTTTCCAGATAGAAGATCTGGCGCCCGCGAATCGTCCCGGGCACGCCGAGCCCACAGGGGACATA
>CAYQAF010000136.1:0-5977 GCA_964415375.1 uncultured Alcaligenaceae bacterium | reverse complement strand
CGGCCGCGCCAACGATGCCGTTGTGCCGCTGCGGGGAATCGCGACGCACGGCTACCCGCCGCAGGCCCGCGTCCCCTCGCCGCGGCTTCCCGCCGCCGCCCGTGTGGCGACCGGCGACGAAGTGCAACTGCCGCTCGACGTCGCCGCGGCGCTGGCCGAGACGACGCGCTGCTTCTCCTGCGGCACCTGCATTTCCTGCGGCACCTGCGTCGTCGTCTGTCCCGACCTCGCGGTGCGGCGCGATGCCGACGGCTACCGCGTGCTCGGCGACTACTGCAAGGGCTGCGGGTTGTGCGTCAAGGAATGCCCGACCGGCTCGATGGACATGGTGGAGGAAGCGCGATGAGTCACGCGACGAGGGGCCCCGCGAACGACGTGAGCGGGAATCGGCGCCAAGGCGAATTCGCGCAGCCCGCCGCGCCCAGGTTCCGCGACGCGGCACACGAGACCCGGAGGCCGGGGCAGTGATGGACGCCGCGACGACGCAGTTCACGCCCCGCACGATGCTCCTCACCGGCAACGAGGCCGTTGCCTGGGGTGCGCGGCTCGCGCGCCCGCAGGTGTGCCCGGTCTACCCGATCACCCCGCAGACGCCGGTGCTCGAGAAGCTGACCGAGTTCCAGGCCGCCGGCGAGTTCGACGCCGAGATCATCACACCCGAGTCCGAGCACTCGGTGATGTCGGCGTGCATCCCGGCCTCGCTCGCCGGCACGCGCGTGTTCACGGCCACGGCCTCGCAGGGCCTGCTGCTGATGCACGAGCTCTTGCACTACGCGAGCGGCGCGCGCGCACCGATCGTGATGGCGAACGTGAACCGCACCGTCGCCTCGCCGTGGGCATTCTGGCCCGACCAGACCGACAGCCTCGCGCAGCGCGACACCGGCTGGGTGCAGCTCTACGTCGAGAGCGCGCAGGAGGCGCTCGACAGCGTGCCGCAGGCGTTCCGCGTCGCCGAGCAGGCGCTGCTGCCGGTGATGATCAACCTCGACGCCTTCTACGTCTCGCACGCGATGGAGCCGGTCGACGTGCCCGCGCAGGAGGACGTCGACGCCTACCTGCCGCCGTTCGCGCCGAAGCAGCGGCTCGACACCGCGGTCGGCAGCTCGTGGGGCAACGTCGTGTCCCAGGACATGTTCTACCGCCACCGGCAGGCATTGCAGGAGGCAATGGTCCGCGTGCCACGCCTCCTCGCGCAGGCGGACGGCGAGTGGCAGCAGCGCTTCGGTCGCGGCTGGGGCGTGGTCGAGCGCTACCGCTGCGACGGCGCGCGCACCGTGGTCGTCACGATGGGCAGCATGGCCGGCACGGCGCGCGAAGCCGTCGACGCGATGCGCGACGCCGGCGAGCCGGTGGGGTTGGTGAGGCTGCGGCTGTTCCGGCCGTTCCCAGGGGCCGCACTGCGCGCCGCACTCGACGGCGTGCACGATGCGGTCGTGCTCGATCGGAATCACTCGCCCGGCGTCGGCGGCATCCTGCACCAGGAGCTCCGCGCGGCGCTGTGCGGGGTGCCTGGCGCGCCGCGCGTGCACGGACTGCTCGCGGGCGTCGGCGGGGTCAACGTGCCGCCCGGGCGGATCGTTGCCTTCGTGCGCGCTGCGCGCGATGCCGAGCCGACGGCCGAGTCGCAGTGGGTGAGGTGACGACCATGGAACGCTTCGAGCTCGTGCAGGAACCGATGCTGTGCTCCGGACACGCCGCGTGCCCGGGATGCATCGACGCGCTGGCCGCGCGCCACATCCTCGCGACGATGGGACCCGACACGATGGCGATCATCCCGCCGTCGTGCATGGCGATCATCGCCGGGCCCCAGCCGATGTCCTCGCTGAAGATCCCGGTCTACCAGCCGACGCTGGAGTCGAGCGCCGCGGCGGCGTCGGGGCTGCGGCGCGCGCTCGATGCGCTCGGCAAGCGGGACACTCAGGTGCTGGTACTGGCCGGCGACGGTGGCACCTACGACATCGGCTTCCAGTGCCTGTCGTCGGCCGCCGAGCGCAACGAGGACTTCCTCTACGTGTGCCTCGACAACGAGGGCTACATGAACACCGGCGCGCAGAAGTCCTCGTCGACGCCGCACTACGCCCGCACCGGCTCGACGCCCGCGGGCAAGACCACGCGCAAGAAGAACCTCGTCGAGATCATGGCGGTACACGGCATTCCCTACGTGGCGACCGCCAGCGCCTCGCACCTGCCCGACCTCGTGCGCAAGGTCGAGAAGGCGAAGTCGATGCGCGGCACGCGCTTTCTCTCCGTGCTGATCCCCTGCCTCGATGGCTGGGGCTTGCCCGACGACGCCGGCCTGACCGCCGCGCGCTACGCGGTCGAGTGCGGCGCCTTCCCGCTCTACGAGATCGAGGACGGCACGCGCTGGACCCTCAACGTGGCGACGAAGCCGCGGCCGGTTGCGGACTATCTCGCGCTGCAGGGCCGCTACCGCGGCCTGCCGGAAGACCGCGTGGCGGCGCTGCAGGCCGAGATCGATGGGGCGTGGGCGACGCTAGTGCGCCGCGCCGAGGTCGGCGCCACCGCGTAGGCCGCGGCACCGTCAACGGGCTGTCACGGATGTAACGCCTCGTATTTCGCCTGCAGCTCCTCGGGCGTCTCGCGGAAGTCGGGATGCGGGACGATGCAATCGGCCGGGCACACCAGCTGGCACTGCGGCTCGTCCTCGGCGCCGACGCACTCGCTGCAGCGCAGCGGGTCGATCACGTAGATCGGGTCGCCCTTGGCGATCGCCTCGTTCGGGCAGACCGGCTGGCAGGCATCGCACGCGGTGCAGTCATCGTTGATCAGCAGGGCCATGGCGCGTTCCTCGCAGGTCGGTGGCGCGAGGGTCAGGCGACCGCGCGCTCGGTCAGCGCGGCGAGCTTGCGGTGGCGGAACTCGCCCCACAGCGCGGCCCCGATCGCACCCGCATGGATCGAGTCCGGGTGCGACACCGCGTCCACGTTCACCTTCTCGTTGCCCATCTCCTCGCGGATCGCCGCGAGCAGCCCGGTGTCCAGCGCCAGTCCGCCCGTCAGCAGGGCCTTCCCCTCCTTGATGCCGGTGACCTTGAGGAGCTTGACGATCCGCGAGGCCATCGACAGGTGGATGCCCTTCAGGATGTCGGGCGTGGCGATGCCGCGGGAGACCATGTTGATGACGTCGGTCTCGGCCAGCACGGCGCAGATCGACGAGACCTTTTCCGGGTCCTGCGAGGTCTGCGACAGCGGGCCGATCTCCTCGACGGCCACACCCAGGTAGCGCGCGATGTTCTCGAGGAACTGGCCGCTGCCGGATGCGCACTGGCTGGTCATCTTGTAGGACAGCACCTTGCCGCGCTCGTCGACGTAGATCGCACGGCCGTTGAGCGCGCCGATGTCGACGACGGCACGCGCCGCCGGCTCGAGGAACACGCCGCCACGGGCATGCGTGGTCATCGAGTAGAAGTGGCCGGTCGCGAACTTGACGTTCTCGCCCTCCCCGGTGGTCGCCACGTAGTCGATGTCGCCGGCCGCGAGGCCGGCGTCGGCGAGCACGCCGTCGCGGCCTTCCTCCGCCAGCGACATCGGGTCGCGGCGGCGGATGCGCTCGCAGCGCTTCGCCAGCCACTGCGGTGCGCCACTCGCGTCGAAGGCGAACAACGCGGTCTTGACCGCGCCGGAGCCGACGTCGATGCCGATCGTATGCGTCATGGCCGTTCCTTCGCTCACGCGCGCGCTTCCGCGGACTTGCCCTCCTCCATCACCGCGCGCCAGGCGAAGGTCGCCCCGCCGAGCGCCCCGGTGTAGATGGAGTCGGGATTGATGTTCAGCGTCATCTCGCCGTAGTTTTCGCGGACGAGCTCCCGCAGCGCCTTGACGGCCGCCTCGTTCTTGGCCACCCCGCCGGTGAACGTGAACTCGTCGCGGATGCCGCCCGAGCGCGCGAGGATCGACATCGCACGCAGGATGATCGCCCGGTGCAGGCCGGCCATGATGTCCTCGCGCTTGTCGCCGAGCGCCAGGCGGTCGCGCAGCTCGGCCCCGGCGAACACGGTACAGGTCGAGTTGATGCGGATGGTCTTGGTCGACTTCATCGCCATGGGCCCGAGCTCGTGCAGCCCCATGTTCATCTCGTCGGCGATGTAGCCGAGGTAGCGCCCGCAGCCCGCCGCGCAGCGGTCGTTCATCTGGAAGCTCTCGACGATGCCCTGCGGGTCGACCTGGATCGCCTTCGTGTCCTGGCCCCCGATGTCGAGCACGGTCGCCGTCCCCGGGTACATCATGTGGGCGCCGAGCCCGTGGCAGAGGATCTCCGAGCGGATGTGCTCCTTGCTGAACGGCAAGCGGGCGCGGCCGTAGCCGGTGCCGACGATGTAGGTCTCCACCATGTCGGTGTCGAGGATGCCCTTGATCGGCGCCTCGACGGCCGCGCGTCGGCTCGCGGTCTCGGGCAGCGCCACGAACGCCCGCTCGAGCGCGGCCAGCAGGTGGCGCCTGATCGAGTCGGCATAGACCCGGTTCTCGACCTCGATGATCGAGCGGTCGAACAGGTTCAGCAGGTAGTCGTAACGCGTGCCGACCTCCTTGGCCACCGCTTCGCCGGTGGCCAGGTACTGGCTGCCGGCGATGTCGCGGAAGAAGTCCGACTTGCGCTTCGCGCCGGGTGCGAACAGCGCCGGCGCGTCCACGGCAAGGCGGCGGAACACCTCCGCCAGCGCCTCCTCCACGCCCCGGGTCGCGTCGCCGAACTTCGCGCTCTGGAGATTGCGGCGGCACGTCGCCTCGAGGTCGACGAGTTGCTCGAGATACTGCCCGAGCCGGAAGTCCCGCTCGAGCTGGACGAGGAAGGCGTCCAGCGAGCCGTTCAGCGCCCCGGTGGTCGAGAGCTTCTCGCGGAACAGATGGAAGCGGCCGTTGACCAGCGCCTCCTGCTTCGCGATCGCCGCGGCCGTGTCGTAGTTCGAGCGCGAGTTGGTGATGCCGCGGCCGAGGACGTTCTGCTGCTCGTCGATGACGACGGCTTTGGTCGTCGTCGAGCCGAGGTCGATGCCGATGAAGCAGCGCATGGTGTCCTCCGCCCCGTCAGTTCGCGGCCACGATCGGGATCGTGCGCGGCATCTCGTGCGCCACGCCGGACGTGCGCTTCTGCTTGATCATCTGGAAGTAGCTCTCCAGCCGGTTCTTCACGTTGGCCGCGGAGAAGTAGCGCGGGTCCACGAGGTCGGTCTCGATGAACGCCGCCGGCTTGCCGGTGCGCTTCTCGACCTCGCGCAGGATCAGGAGCTGCCCGGCGGAGAAGCTGTTGCAGCTCTTGATCGAGTTGATCAGCAGGCCGTCCGCCTGGTACTCGTCGATGTAGCGGCAGATCATGTCGATCCGCGACGGCAGGTTCAGGTTCGTGTAGCAGCCGAGGCAGTAGTCGGCGAGCGACTCGAGCGGATGCTCGGGGTCGTGGCGGAAGCCGAAGTCGTACAGCCCCCCGACCTTCGCGTAGGTCGACGACACGACGACCGCACCCTCCTCGTAGAACATCTTCCAGAAGTCGCGGAAGCTGGTCCAGTTGGGCGGCCCCTCGACGACCAGCCGGTACTTCTCCTCGCCCATCTCGCCGTCCGGCGTCACCGGGCCCTTGCCCTCGCGCACGCGCTGCTCGATCTCGCCACGCAGCACGCGGTAGTACTCCGACGCCTCCGGGGTGCCGCGGAACGCAGTGAAAATCGGCCCGATGTAGTAGACGGCGCCGAAGTAGCCGTCGATCGGCGAGGGGCGGTGCTTCGCCGAATGCAGCACCGCCACGAGGTCTTCCTCGGCCTTCTGCGACTCCTTCATGTACTGCCGCAGCCGGTCGATGTCGAACTTGACCCCGGAAATGCGCTCCAGCGTCGGGATCACGTTTTCCTTCAGCTGCTTGACGACGTACTCGCGCATGTTGGGCGCGATCTTGCCCTCGCCCTGGTAGGGCACGTGCAGCATCACCGTCTCGCAGCCGTACTTGTGGCGGATCAGCTCGAACC
>CAYQAF010000135.1:0-6013 GCA_964415375.1 uncultured Alcaligenaceae bacterium | reverse complement strand
CCTGCGCTGCGATTGCGGCGATCAGCTGCGCGGCGCTATCACGGCGATCACGGCAACGTCGAAAGCCACTGCATCGTCCTCGCGCCAAAGGCGACCGCGGCCGCGCGCGGTACGGGCTACTTCGCGGCAGCGAGAATGCCGTTTTGCCCTTCGGCCTTGAGCTTGACGCGCGCCGACTCGGCCGCCTCGCGCGACGGGTACGGGCCGACCCGCACGCGCCAGACGCGTCCCCGGGAGGTCTCGTAAGGCTCGGTGTAGGCGGGATGGCCGGCCCGCTTGAGCTTCGCGGCGAGCGAGTTCGCGCCCTTGTCGTCAGCGAACGCGGCGAGTTGCACGCTGTAGGCGCCGGAAGCGGCCGCGGCGGCGGGCTCGGCCGACTTCGGCGCATCCACCGGCTTCGGCACCGCGGCCGCTTTGGCGGGTTCCGCGGCCTTCGTGGCCTTCGTCGCGTCGGCCGACTTCGGCGGCTCGGCGGTCGGTGCCGTCGTCCCGGCGGTGGCCGGTGTCGGCGCCTTGCTCGCTGTCGATGTCGACGCATCGGCGGCGTCGGTCCCGGATGCCGGCTTCGACTGCGGCGAGATGACGCGCTGCTCGGCCTGCGCCAGCGCGCGCGACGGGGCCGGCGGCGGCGCACCGACGTCCTTCGCGGGCGTCGCTGGAGCAGCCGGGGCCGCTGCCGGGGTGGCGGGCTCGACCTTGGGCGGCTCCGTCGTCGCCTTGGCAACGATCGGCTGCTCGGCGGGCGCCTTGCCCTTGTCGCCGAGCTTGCTCACGAACTTCGAGTCGTCGACGGGCGGAATCCTGACGGACACGTCCTCGCCGAGCGGCTTGGGATCGGACTCGAGCAGCATCGGCACGAGCACCGCGGCCGCAAGGGCGAGCACGATGGCGCCAATCAGGCGCCGGCGCGCGCGGCGACGCAGTTCGTCGAGTTGGGGTTCGATGGGGTCGGGCATGGGGCCATTCGGCGCGCCGTCGGCGCCGCATCGGGACGAGCCGTCGACCGCTTCCGCTAGCGGCGCGCCGCCATCGCAGCGGCCACCGTGAGAAAGGAGCCGAACACGACGATTCTATCAGTCTCGGTCGCGGCATCGACCGCGGCGCGGTACGCCGTCGCAATGTCGGGGAACGCGCGAATCGCCTGTGCGGCCACGCCGGCAGCCCCGAGGCGCGCCTGCAATGCGTCGACGGAGGCACCGCGCGGTCCCGGCAGCGTGGCAACGTGCCAGCGGTCGATGCGCGACCCGACCGCCGCGATCACGCCGTCGACGTCCTTGTCCGCGAGCATCCCGAACACCGCCGTGGTCCGCGGGTGATAGCCCATGGTCCCCAGCGCCTCGGCAAACGCGCGCGCGGCGTGCGGGTTGTGCGCGACGTCGAGCACGACCGTGGGCCGTCCCGGCAGCACCTGGAAACGTCCAGGCAGCTCGACCCTTGCCAACCCGTCGCGGACGGCACCGGCGGGCACCGCGAGAACGTCGCGCAGGAACGCGAGCGCGGCGATCGCGGTCGCCGCATTGCCGAGCTGGTAGCCGCCGCGCAGCGCCGGCATCGGTAGCCCGTAGCGAGCCCCCCCAGGACCGAAGTAGCGCCATTGCGTGCCCTCTGCCGCCGCACCGTAGTCGATGCCGATGCGGCAAAGGTGCGCGCCGATCGCTCGCGCGTGCTCGATCACCGACGCCGGCGGGTCGGGATCGCCGCACACCGCGGCGCGGCCGGCACGGAACACGTGCGCCTTCTCGCGGCCGATGTCCTCGCGCGTCGGCCCGAGAAGATCCTGGTGGTCGAGGTCCACGGACGTCAGCACCGCGACGTGCGGGTCGACGACGTTCACCGCGTCGAGCCGCCCGCCGAGCCCCACCTCGAGCACGACCGCATCGAGCTTCGCTCGCGCGAAGACCGCGAACGCCGCGAGCGTGCCGAACTCGAAATAGGTGAGCGGCGTCGGCGGGTCGACGGCGACACGCGCGTCCTCGACCGCATGGAACACGTCGACCAGCGTCGCGTCGTCGACGGGCACGCCGCCGATCGCGACCCGCTCGTTGTAGCGGGAGAGGTGCGGCGACATGTAGCGGCCGGTACGGTAGCCCGCACAGCGCAACATCGCCTCGATCATCGCCACCGTGGAACCCTTGCCATTGGTGCCGGCGACCGTGATCACCGGGCCATCGAGCGCAATGCCCATCCGCGCGAGCACTTCGCCGACGCGCGCGAGCCCCATGGCGATCACCCTGGGGTGCAGCGTCTCGAGGTAGGCGAGCCAGCCCTCGAGGTCCGCGGGCCGCGCGCGCGACATGCGCCGCTAGCCCGTGGGGACGGGAGCGCGCATCATCAGCGCGAGGAGACACGCGAGTTCGTCACGGAGCGCCCGGCGGTCGACGATCATGTCGATTGCGCCCTTCTCGAGCAGGAACTCGGCACGCTGGAAACCCTCGGGCAGCTTCTCGCGCACCGTCTGCTCGATGACGCGAGGGCCCGCGAAGCCGATCAGCGCGCCCGGCTCGGCGATGACCACGTCGGCCACGAAGGCGAAGCTCGCCGAGACGCCGCCCATCGTCGGGTCGGTGAGGATCGACACGAACGGCAGCTTGGCCTTGGCGAGCGTCTGCAGCGCCGCGGTGGTCTTGGCCATCTGCATCAGCGAAGCGACACCCTCCTGCATGCGCGCGCCGCCCGACGCGGACACGCAGGCGAACGCCATGCGGTTCTCGTAAGCCACGCGCGCACCCCGTACGAAGCGCTCGCCGACCACCGAGCCCATCGATCCACCCATGAACCCGAACTCGAAGGCCGCGACGACCAGCGGCACGCTCTTCACGCTCCCCTGCATCACGACGAGGGCGTCGGTCTCGCCGGTCTCCTCGAGCGCGGCCGCGAGGCGGTCCGGGTACTTGCGGCTGTCCCGGAACTTGAGGCTGTCGATCGGCACGACCTCCGAGCCGATCTCGAAGCGGCCTTCCGGGTCGAGCAACTGTTCGAGGCGCTCGCGCGCGGACACGCGCGCGTGGTAGCTGCACTTGGGGCAGACGCCGAGGTTCTTCTCGAGGTCGGTGCGGTAGAGCACCGCCTCGCACGCGGCACACTTGACCCACAGCCCCTCGGGAACGGCCTGCTTGCGCGCCCCCGGCGTGCTCTTGATGCGTGGCGGAAGGAGTTTCTGCAGCCAGCTCATCGCAGGAAGCCTAGCGCGGATTGCCGGCCGGCGGAACGACGCCATGCCCGACCGGCGCGGCGCTGCGGGTCGCTCCCGTCTCGTCGAGCGCGGCGCGGATCCCCGACAGCCAGGCGCGCGCGCGCGACGGCGCGCCCTCGGGCGTGCCGGCCTCGATTTCCTGGATGATGCGGCTGCCGATCACCACGGCGTCGGCGTGCGCTGCGAGCGCGCGGGCGCTCGCGGCGTCGCGAATGCCGAAGCCCACGCCGACCGGAATGCGGACGTGGCGGCGGATCTCGTCGAGATGACGCGCGACGTCGGCCGTGTCGAGGTGCGCGGCGCCCGTGACGCCCGTCAGCGAGACGTAGTAGACGTAGCCGCGCGCGACCTTCGCCACCGTCGCGATGCGCGAGGGCGGCGTCGTCGGCGAGAGCAGGAAGATCGGCGCGAGCCCGCGCGCGTCGAGCAGCGCGGCGAACTCCTGCGCCTCCTCGGGCGGGTAGTCGACGACCAGCACGCCGTCGACGCCTGCCTGCGCGGCACGCTCGGCGAAGCTCGCGACGCCCATCGCCTCGATCGGGTTCGCGTAGCCCATCAGCACGACCGGCGTCCCGGCGTCGCGCGTGCGGAACTCGCGGACCATCTCGAGCACGCGGGCGAGACCCGTGCCGCGCGCGAGCGCGCGCTCGGAGGCGCGCTGGATCACCGGCCCGTCGGCCATCGGGTCCGAGAACGGAACACCCAGCTCGATCACGTCTGCGCCGCCCTCGACGAGCGCGTGCATGATCGGCACGGTGAGCTCGGGCGACGGATCCCCCGCGGTCACGTACGGAATGAGTGCGGTGCGACCCGCAGCGGCCAGCGACCCGAAGCGGCGATCGATGCGACTCACCGGCGGTCCCCGCGTCCGGTCGCCGCGGGCGTGACGGGCGCCAGCAGCGCCGCCGTCATGCGGCGCCGCCCGAGCGGATCTGCGGGTCGCACTCGGGACGGCAGTAGAACCTGAGGCCACTACGCTCCGCGACCGTGTTCATGTCCTTGTCGCCGCGGCCCGAGAGGTTCACCAGCAGGATGCGGTCGCGCGGGAGCGTCGGCGCGAGCTTCGCCGCGTAGGCGAGCGCGTGCGCGGACTCCAGCGCGGGGATGATGCCTTCGGTGCGGCAGCACACGTGGAAGGCGGCGAGCGCCTCATCGTCGGTGATCGTCTCGTATTGCGCGCGGCCGCTGTCCTTGAGATACGCGTGCTCCGGACCGACGCCCGGGTAGTCGAGCCCCGCCGACACCGAGTGCGTCTCGATGATCTGGCCGTTCTCGTCCTGCAGCAGGTAGGTGCGATTGCCGTGCAGCACCCCGGGCCGGCCCGCGGTGAGCGATGCCGAGTGCCGCCCGGTGGCGAGGCCCTCGCCCGCGGCCTCGACACCGACGAGCTTCACGTTGGCGTGGCCGAGGTACGGATGGAAGATGCCCATCGCGTTGCTGCCGCCGCCGACGCACGCGATGACGACGTCGGGATCGCGGCCCGCGAAGCGCGGCATCTGCTCGACGCACTCGCGGCCGATCACGCTCTGGAAGTCGCGCACCATCATCGGATAGGGATGCGGGCCCGCGACGGTGCCGATGATGTAGAAGGTGGTCTCGACGTTGGTGACCCAGTCGCGCATCGCCTCGTTCAGCGCATCCTTGAGCGTGCGCGAGCCGGACTCGACCGGCACGACGGTCGCGCCCAGCAGCTTCATCCGGAACACGTTCTGCGCCTGGCGGCGCACGTCCTCCGAGCCCATATAGACGACGCACTCCATGCCGTAGCGAGCGGCGACGGTCGCGGTGGCGACGCCATGCTGCCCGGCGCCCGTCTCGGCGATCACCCGCCGCTTGGAGAGCCGCCGCGCGAGCAGCGCCTGGCCGATGCAGTTGTTGATCTTGTGCGCGCCGGTATGGTTGAGGTCTTCGCGCTTGAACCAGATCTGCGCGCCGCCGAGGCGCTCGGACCAGCGCGCAGCGTGGTAGACCGGCGACGGGCGTCCCACGTAGTGCGCGAGCTCGCGCTCGAACTCGGCGACAAACTCGGGATCCTTCTGGTAGCGCGCGTACTGCTCCTTCAGTTCGCCGAGCGCGCGGATCAGCGTCTCGGCGACGAACACGCCACCGTACGGGCCGAAGTGGCCGCGGGCGTCGGGCAGGTTGTACGGGAGATCAGACATCTGCATGCCGCGCTTCCTCGATGAACGCCGCGATTCGCGCGGGATCCTTGACACCCTTCACCGGCCGGCCGTCGGCGCCACGCACCTCGACACCGCTCGACACGTCGACCGCCCACGGCCGCACGCGGCGGATCGCCTCGGCGACATTGCCGGCGTCGAGCCCGCCGCCGAGCACGACCGGTCGCGTCAGCCCGGCTGGCACGCGCGACCAGTCGAAACGCCGTCCGGTGCCGCCGGGAAGGCCGCCGGCCGGCGGTGCGTCGAGCAGGATACCTGCGGCATCGCCGTAGATCGCCGACGATTCTAGCAAATCGCCCTGCTCGAAGACCGCGAGCGCCTTGAGGTAGGGACGCCCGAACGAACGACACAACGCGGGCGGCTCGGCGCCGTGGAACTGGAGCACGTCGAGCGGGACCGCCGCCAGCGTGCGCCGCACGTCCTCGGGATCGGGGTCGACGAACAGACCGACGATCGTCACGAAGGGCGGCATCGCGGCGGCGATCGCGTGCGCGTTCCCGAGCTCGACGACGCGCGGCGTGCCGCGCCAGAACACCAGGCCGATCGCGTCCGCGCCCGCGCGCGCGGCGGCGTGGCCGTCCTCGACGCGCGTGATGCCGCAGATCTTGACGCGCGTGCGCACCGGATTCGTCAGGCGGCG
>CAYQAF010000134.1:0-6016 GCA_964415375.1 uncultured Alcaligenaceae bacterium | reverse complement strand
GGTTGCCGGCGAGGATGAAGAACGGGATCGCGGCGAGCGGGAACTTGTTGATCGCCGAGAACATTTCCTTGACGACCGCGAGGAAGCTGAGGTTCGCCTGGTACGCGCCGATGAGGCTCGCGATGCCGATGGCGACGGCGACCGAGATCGACAGCGCGAACGCGACGATCATCGTCACGAGCATGGTGCCGGGCATCGTGGGCTCCTACTGCGCCGTCTCGAGCTCTTGGCGGCGGGGGTCGAGCAGGCAAGCGATCACCGCGATCGCCGAGAACACGGCGCCGACGGGTATCGCGAGGTACGCCCACGTCATCGAGAAGGACTCCAGCCCGCTGATCGTCTGGAAGCGGCCGCGGTAAGCGTAGTCGCTGCCGAACCACAGCATCACCGCGATCACCACCAGTGCGCAGATTGCCGCGAGAACGTCGAGCAGCCGCTTGCCCATGGGCCCCGCCAGCCGGTGCGCGACGTCGACGCACACCATCGCACCCTGGCGGAAGGCGACCGGCGCGCCCATGAACACCATCCAGATCAGCGTGAAGCGGACCAGCACCTCGGACCACTCCGCGGGCTGCTCGAACACGAACCGCGCCAGGATCTGGTAGAGGCCGAGGCAGGCGGCGGCCACCAGCATCGCGCAGGCGATGAAAAGCGCCAAGGCCGTCGTGCGGTGCTCGAACGCGAGGAACGCCTCGCGCATCGTCAGCGGGGCGCCGCGGCACTGTTGCGGGCGCGCAGCCGCGCGCCCGCCGGCGATTGCCGCGTCACTTGTAGTTGCGGATGCGGTCGATGTTTTCCTGCCCGAACTTCTTCCCGAACTCGACAAACGTCGGCTGCAGCGCCGCCTGGAACTTGGCCTTGTCCACGTTCTCGACCACGGTCATGCCGCCGGCCTTGAGCTCGCCGACGACGCGGCGCTCGTCCTCGTCGATGCGCGCGCGGTTGGCCTTGACGGCCTCCTTAGCGGCCTCGGCGAAGGCCTGCTTGTCGGCGGCCGACAGCTTCTCCCACTTCGCCTTGTTCATCAGGATCAGCGCCGGCGAGTAGACGTGGCCGGTCAGCGTGATGTGCTTCTGCACCTGGACGAACTTGGCGGCGGAGATCACCGACAGCGGGTTCTCCTGGCCGTCGACCGTTCCCTGCTGCAGCGCGGTGAAGACCTCGGTGAAGGCCATCGGCGTCGGGATGATGCCGAACTGCTTGTAGGCCTGCATGTGCACGGGATTCTCCATCGTGCGCATCTTGAGGCCCTTCAGGTCGTCGGGAACGGCCACCGACCGCCGGTTGTTGGTCATGTGGCGGAAGCCGTTCTCGCCCCAGGCGAGTGCCTGGATGTTCTTCGCGGAGAACTTGCCGAGCATCTCCTGACCGATCGGGCCGTCGAGCGTGCTGCGGGCGTGCGGGTAGTCGCGGAACAGGAACGGGATGTCGAGGATCGCCACCTCGGGCACGAAGTTGGGCACCGGGCCGCTCGACGTCATCGTCAGGTCGAGCGTGCCGAGCTGGATCGCCTCGATCGACTCGCGCTCGGCGCCGAGCGCGCCCGAGTAGAAGTTCTGCACCTTGTAGCGGCCACTGGTGCGCTTCTCGACTTCCCTCGCGAAGGCGTCGACCGCGACACCGTAGTGCGAGTTCTGGGCGATCGAGATGTTCATCTTCAGCGTTTCCTGCGCGGCCGCGGGAGCGGCCGGCAGCACCGCGAGGAGCGCGGTCAGGACAAGACTCGGGGCGAAGACCGGTAGACGCATGACTTCCTCCTTGGGGATCGCAGCGGGATCGAGCCGGGTCTCGTGCCACTCGCCCGGTTGCCCCGGATTCTATTGAAGACCCGGGTGGGTGTATAGGCAAACCCGCGGCGAACCGGCGGCGCCGGATCGTCGCGGGGGGTGTGCAACGGGCGGCCAGATTGGGGTCCGCGGGCGCGAAGCCCGCGACCGGAGTCGTCAGGCGAGCTTGAGGACGGTCATGTGCTGGTCGGGGTCGGACGGGTCCTCGTGAACCTCGAAGCCCAGGCCCGTGACGAACTTGACCATGTTGGTATTGGCCTTGAGGACCGCGCCCTCGAGCCGCAGCAGTCCTTTCTTCTTGGCGAAGGCGATCAGCCGCTCCATCATCGCCCGCGCGATGCCCCTCCCCTGCCAATCGTCGCCGACGACGATCGCGTACTCGGCGCTCTCGTTGTCCGGATTCTGGATGAAGCGTGCCACGCCGACGAACGAGACGCCCTCAGGGGCAGCAGGGTCGTCGACGACGCCCACCAGCGCCATCTCGCGGTCGTAGTCGACTTGGGTGAACCGGGCGAGCATCCCCGGTGAGAGCTCGTGCATCCGGTAGAAGAAGCGGAAGAACCGCGTCTCCTCCGACAGGCCGTTGACGAAGCGGCGCTCAAGCTCAGCGTCCTCGGGCCGGATCGGACGCACGTGCAGCTTGGTGCCGTCGCGCAGCAGGACGTCGTCCACGAGCTCCGTCGGATACGGGTGGATCGCCATGTGCCCGTAGCCGGGAAACGTTGCCCGACGGTGATCGACGACCACGCGCACGCCGGCCACCAGCGCGCGGTCGGTCGTCGGCAGCACGGGATCGAGCTCCACCTCGGTCACCCAAGGCAGCGCGCAGACGAGCGTCGACATCTGCAGCAGCAGCCGCATCATCGATTCGCGCGCCTCCCCGGCGACGGCGCCGTCGGCGTGACCCTTGCGATGCACGCTGTCGATCAGGTCGCCGGCGAGCCGTCGATTGATCGGCGGCAGCATCAGCATGCGCTCGCCCCCGGGCATCGGGCCGCGACGGCTGGGCCCGAAGGCGATCACGGGCCCGAACGTGGGGTCGGTGTGCACGCCGAGCGAGAGCTCGCGTCGCGTGTCGATGCCGGGCTCCTTGCGGACGACGAGACCGATGCTCCAGTCGCGGCGATAGCGTTGTCGCGCGAGTTCCTGCAGGTCGCTGAACGCGCGCGCGAGCGCGCGGCCGTCGCGCAGGTGCTCGCGCCTCGCCGCGAGCGTCGAACGTGGTGGCAGCGTGGTCGCGTCGATTTCGAGCGACACGGGATAGCCCATGCGTCGCGCCACCAGCTTCGCCTCGGGGAGCTCGCGGACGGTCGTCGCCGGCAGCGCGGCCAGGCCGAACGCCGCGAGCAACCGCACGGCCTGCGACTCGGTGAGCTCGGTGCGGCCGTCGTGCTCGGCCTCCGTTCGCACGGCCTCGGCCGCCGCGTGGTCCAGGACCTCGGCCTCGGGCTGGGGCGGCGGCACCTCGAGCAGCCACTCCTGATGCCGCCGATAGGACGCGAGAAAGGAGAACGCCTCGACCGCATTCTCGGGCGTGAAGAAGTTCGCGATGCCGCCCGCCTCCAGCGCTTCGCGCGCCTCGTGGCGGTCGATCGCGCCGAGCCACGCGGCCATCACCGGCTTGCCCTGGCCGCGCGTCACCGCCGCGACGGCGCGCGCGGCGTCGGTCGCGCCGATCGACGGCCGCGGCACGTGCAGCGCCAGCACGGCGTCGACGCCGGGATCGGCGAGTGTCGCCGCAACCGCCGCGGCGAAGCGCTCCGGTGGCGCCTCGCCCCGCACGTCGACGGGATTGCCCCGGAGACTCTCCTCGGGCAGCACCGCGTCCAGTGCGCGCAGTGCCGCCGGCCCGAACTCGGCGAGCCGCACGCCGCGCTCGACCGCGCTGTCGGCGGCGAGGAGCGCGGGACCTCGGCCGTTGGCGACGATCGCGAGACGATCACCGCGCGGGATCTTGCCCATCGACAGGATGCGCGCCGCGGCGAAGAGCTGCGTGTAGGTACGCACGCGGACCGTGCCGGCGCGGCGCACGGCCGCGTCGAAGACCGCATCCGGCGCGAAGCCCTGGGCGACGTCGTCGGGCGCATCGTGCGAGCGGCCGGCCTTCAGCACGATCACGGGCTTGGTCCGCGCGGCAGCGCGCAGCGCCGAGATGAATCGCCGCGCGTCGCGCACCGTCTCCACGTAGAGCAGGATGCCGTCGGTGGACGGGTCGACGAGCAGGCAGTCGAGCATCTCGCCGAAGTTGATGTCGACGCCGGCGCCGAGCGAGATCACGTTCGAGAAGCCGATGCCCATCGGTGCGGCGAAGTCGAGCATCGCCGTGCACACCGCGCCGGACTGCGCGACGAGCGCAAGGCGGCCGGGAACGACGGGGACATCAGTGATCGAAGCGTTGAGTCCGATGTCGGTGCGCACCAGTCCGAACGCGCCCGGGCCGACAAGCCGGATGCCGTGCTTCGCCGCGACCTGTCCGATCTCGCGTGTCCAGCGTCGCTGATGCGCCGGATCGCCGGCCGGGGGCTCGGTGACAACGATCGCGGCGCGCAGCTTCACCTTGGCGCCGCTCTCGAGCACGGTGCGCAGAATGCTCGCCGGCGTGACGATGACCGCGAGGTCGACGTTCTTGCCAATGGCCGCGAGGCTCTCGTACGACTTGCGCCCCAGCACCTTGCGGTGATTGGGATTGACCGGGAAGAACTCGCCGCGGAACTCGCCGCCGAGGATGTTCTCGAGCACGATGCGGCCGACCGAACCGGGCCGCTCCGACGCACCGACGAGCGCCACGGTGGTCGGCATCACCAGTGGCCGAAGGTAGTGATGCAGCGTGAGCGAGGGCATGGGAATGCGCGACGTGCCGCGGGACAACCAACGTACAATTCTACCGCGTCGACGCGACGACCCGGCCGTCCTGCGCGCCGCCGCGACGCGCGCGGGCCCGTAGCTCAGCGGTTAGAGCAGGGGACTCATAATCCCTTGGTCGCTGGTTCGAATCCAGCCGGGCCCACCCTGCTCCGCGGTCGCGGCGTCATGCGACCGTCACGTCCTTGGACAGGTAGACGTCCTGGATCGCGTTGAGCAGCGCGATGCCGTCCCGCATCGGCTTCTGGAACGCCTTGCGGCCGGAGATCAGCCCCATGCCGCCCGCGCGCTTGTTGATCACCGCAGTGCGCACGGCGTCGTGCAGGTCGTTCTCGCCCGACGCGCCGCCCGAGTTGATGAGCCCGGCGCGGCCCATGTAGCAGTTCGCGACCTGGTAGCGCGTGAGGTCGATCGGATGCTCGGACGCGAGGCTCGAATACATGAGCTTGTCCGTCTTGCCGTAGGGATTTTCCTTGGTGTTGAGCGCGAGGTAGCCGCCGTTGTTCTCGGGCATCTTCTGCTTGATGACGTCCGCCTCGATCGTCACGCCGAGGTGGTTGGCCTGGCCGGTCAGGTCGGCCGCGACGTGGTAGTCCTTGTCCTTCTTGAACGCGGGGTTGCGCAGGTAGCACCAGAGCACCGTCGCCATGCCGAGCTGGTGCGCCGCCGCGAAGGCCTGGCTCACCTCGACGATCTGGCGGCCCGACTCGGGCGAGCCGAAGTAAACCGTCGCGCCCACCGCAACCGCGCCCATGTCCTGCGCCTGCCGGATGCTCGCGAAGCCGATCTGGTCGAACTTGTTCGGGTAGGTCAGGAACTCGTTGTGGTTGAACTTGAGCAGGAACGGGATCCTGTGCGCGTAGCGGCGCGAGCACGCACCAAGCACGCCGAGCGTTGAGGCCACCGCGTTGCAGCCGCCCTCGATGGCGAGTTTGACGATGTTCTCGGGGTCGAAGTACGCCGGGTTCTTCGCGAACGACGCGCCGGCGCTGTGCTCGATGCCCTGGTCGACCGGAAGGATCGAGACGTAGCCGCTGCCGGCGAGGCGGCCGTGGTCGAAGATCTGCTGCAGGCTGCGCATCACCGAAGGTGAGCGGTCGCTCGGCGCGACGACGCGGTCGACGAAATCCGGACCGGGCAGGTGGAGCGACGCCTTCGGGATGCCCTTGCAGACGTGGCTTAGCAGGTCGTCGGCCTCGCCGCCGAGGATTTTCAGGATGTCGGTCATGTTCGGGCTCCTCGCGGACGTTGGTGGGCGAAGCGGGCATTATCCCGCCCCAGTGCCCCCGCGGCCAACAGAACAGCACACGGGCGCGGCGGGCACGCTCGCCCGCCGCGTCCGCGAGGATATCGCGGGTCAGAACGGC
>CAYQAF010000133.1:0-6058 GCA_964415375.1 uncultured Alcaligenaceae bacterium | reverse complement strand
CCCACCAGGCCGAGGTCATCGCACACCGCAAACTGCGCTCGGTGGCGCTCGGTGAACACATCACGCTGCAGTTCGAGAGCGAAACCACCATCCGCTACCAGATCCAGGAAATGCTGCGCATCGAGAAGATCTTCGAGGAAGAGGGCATCCAGGGCGAGCTCGACGCCTACAACCCGCTGGTTCCCGACGGCAGCAACTTCAAGGCGACGATGCTGATCGAGTACGAGGACATCGACGAGCGCCGTCGCGCGCTCGCGGGCCTCAAGGGCGTCGAGGACCGCGTCTACGTGCAGGTCGAGGGCTGCCCGCGCGTCCACGCGATCGCCGACGAGGATCTCGACCGGGAGAACGAGGAGAAGACCTCCGCCGTGCACTTCCTCCGCTTCGAACTCACGAAGGAGATGGTCGCGGCGCTCAAGTACGGCGTGGGGCTGGGCATCGGCGTCGACCACCCGAACTGCCGCGCCGACATTCCCCGGGTCGGCGACGAGACGCGCGCGGCGCTCGCAGCCGACCTCAGCTGACCGACCGCCACAGCCGGTAGCGGTAGTGGACCGTGGGCGCGCCGCGCAGCGCGCCATGCTTGACGCGCCGTCGGCGCGCGAAGCCCAGCGACTCGGCGAGGCAGCGTGCCGGCACGTTGCGATAGTCGGTCTCGATGCGGATCTCGCGCGCGTCGTAGGCGCGCCACAGGTGGTCGATCGCGGCCGTGCAGGCCTCGTGGCCGAAGCCCTGCCGCGCGTGCTGCGGGAACATGTAGCACGCGAGGTAGGCGACCCGGTCGTCGCGCAGCGTCACCTCGACGACGCCGACGCGCGCACCGTTGTCGCGACGCGTCACGGCCCAGTTGAGCCAGAGCTCGCCGGCGCGCCCATACGGATCCACGACGCGCGCAAAGCGCTCGGCCAGGTCGGCGACGTCGGCGGGCGGCGCCGCGTCCACCCACGCGTACATGCGCGCATCGGCGAAGCCCTCGTACATCGACGCCGCGTGGACGACCGCGAGGGGCTCGAGCTCGAGTCGTGCGGTCTCGAGCTTTGCCGCGGCGTAGAGGAGCGGCGCCTTCATCGGCGATCGGGTGGCGCGCGGCGCCGGGCCGCGGTCAATCGCGGAAGTTCTCGTACTGCAGCGGGTAGTCGGTGATCGCCTTCTTCACCAGCGCGATCGCCGCCTGGAGATCGTCCCGCTTGGCGCCGGACACGCGCACGGTGTCGCCCTGGATCGAGGCCTGCACCTTGAGCTTGCTGTCCTTCAGCAGCTTGACGATCTTCTTCGCACGCTCCTGATCGACGCCGGTGCGGGCGACCACCGGCTGCTTCTGCTTGTTGCCCGAGATCTTTTCCGGGTCCTTGTACTCGAGCGCGCGGACGTCGACGCCCCGCTTGGCCAGCTTGGCCGTGAGCACGTCGGCGACCTGCTTCAGCTTGAATTCGTCGTCGGCGAAGAGCGTGAGCGCCTTGTCGGCCAGCTCGACCCGCGCGTCCGACCCCTTGAAGTCGAATCGGGTGCCGATCTCCTTGTTGGCCTGGTCGACCGCATTGCGGAGCTCGACGGTGTTCATTTCGGAGACGATGTCGAAGGAGGGCATGGTGGCGGTTCCGGGAACGTTCGTCGGCGACGCTAGCACGCCGCGGTGCGATGGTGCAAACCGAGTGCGCGGCGCATCGAGGTGGTGCGGGAGGCACACGTAGGTCGAGGGCGTCGCGCGGTTCGTGCGAAGAGTGACGTCGTCCGGCGCATGGCCGCCCGGGCCCGCGCGGGTGGGCCATCCCGCCGCGCGTGGGTTTCCAGTCAGCCGTCGCGCCACTGCGCAAGCGCCGTGGCGGCCCGCCGCACCGGGTCCTCCCAGTCGCCGAAGCGCTGCTGCCGGAAGATGCGCAGCGTGGGGTACCAGGGCGAGCCCGAGGCCGAGTGGCGCCAGCGCCAGCAGCTCGCGAACCGGTCGAGCATCCACACCGGCTTGCCGAGTGCCCCGGCGAGGTGCACGACGGCGGTGTCAGTGCTGATCACGAGGTCGAGCGCCTCGATCAGCGCGGCGGTGTCGCCGAAGTCGGCGATCGACCGGCCCATGTCGACGACGCGCTCGCCGCGGGTGCCCAGTGCGCCGGGATCGCCGGCCGCGCCCGGTTGCAGCGAAACGAACGTTACCCCGCCCACGTCGAGCAAGGGGCGCAGGCGGTCGCCGTCGAGCGTGCGCTGGCGCGCGACGTAGCCATGATCGTCGCGCGCGCGCACCGACCAGGCAAGTCCGACGCGGGGGGCCGGCAACGACTTCACGCGCGCACGCCACGCATCCCGGCGTTCGGCGGGGGCGGCGAGATACGGCGCTGCAGGCAGCGCGTCGGGCCGCGCGCCCGCGAGATGCGGCAGCGACAGCACGGAGACGCGCGCCGCCGTGTGGTCCGCGGGCAGCGCGTCCGGCGTCGTCGCCACCGCGTCGACTCCCGCGAGCGTTGCAAGCAGCGGGGCGAGGGGGGCCCAATAGCCGTCGAGATGCACGACGATCCGGCCCACGCGCGCCCGCATCGCGGGCAGGAACCGCGCGAACTGGACGACGTCCCCGTAGCCCTGCTCGGGATACACGACGAGCGTGCCGTCGAGTGGGCGCCCGTCCCAGACCGGCAGCGCACGAAGCCCCGGCTCGTCCGGCGCAAGTCGCGCCCGCGAGGTCTCGAATGCGGCGAAGCCTTCCGCGTAACGCCCCCGTGACAGCAGCGTCGCGGCGATGCCGAACTGCGCGTCGCGATTGCCTGGGTCGAGGTCGAGCGCACGCCGGAAGGCGGACTCGGCCTCGTCGTGCCGCCAGGCCCAGTTGCGGACGGTGCCCAGCGTCTGCCAGAGTGCGGCACTCCGAGGCGACTCGGCCACGAGCACCTCGAGCGCCTGGCACGCCTCGTCGAGACGGCCGTCCTGCGCGTTGGCGAATGCGAGTCCGGCGCGCGCCGCCGCCGGCCGCGGCTCGCGGATGCGCAGGAAGGCAGCGCGCGCGGCGGCCGCGTCCCCTTCGCGGTTCGCGAGCTCGCCCAGGTTGGTGGCCGCGTCGGTGTACGCGGGGACGATCGCGAGCGCCCGCTCGAACGCGGCGCACGCCTCCGCCCGTCGTCCGAGCCGTTCGAGCGCGATGCCGCGGTTGTTGTGTGCCTGCGCGAAGTCGGGCTTGATCGCGACCGCCCGCTCGAGCGTGGCGAGCGCTTCACCGGCGCGCCCGGCGGTGAGCAGCGCGAAGCCGAGGTTGCCGTGCGCGATCGCGTTGCTCGGTACGACCGCCACCGCCCGCGCGAGGCGCGCAAGGGCGCCCGCGACGTCGCCACGCGACAGCGCCAACACCCCGGCATTGATCAGGACCGTCGGGTCGCGTGGCGCCTGTGCCAGGAGCTTGGCGTAGACCGTCTCGGCGTCGTCGCGACGCCCGGCCTGGGCCAGCTCGACCGCACGGGCGAGCGCCCGGAGCGCTGCGCCGGACGGCGGCTCCGGCGCGGCGGGAAGGACGCGATCGTCGGTCACGACGGCTGGGCGCGGCTGCTCATTTGGCGATGTTAGCAAGCGCGACCGCGCGCCGCGCTGCCGGCTGCGACGGTGGCGGTGGCGGTGGCCGGCCGGCGGCGCGCCGCCAAGCCCGGAGGGTGGTACGCCTCCGCTAGAATGGGCGCCATTGCGTTCAGGCCATCCTCGACATGTCGCACATCCTGCAGGATCTTCCCGTCGGCCAGAAGGTCGGCATCGCGTTCTCCGGCGGTCTCGACACGAGCGCCGCGCTGCACTGGATGCGTGCGAAGGGTGCGATCCCTTACGCGTACACGGCGAACCTCGGCCAGCCGGACGAGCCCGACTACGACGAAATTCCGCGGCGCGCGAAGCAGTACGGCGCGGAGGCCGCGCGCCTGATCGACTGCCGCGCGGCGCTCGTCGCCGAAGGCATCGCGGCGCTGCAGGCGGGTGCGTTCCACATCACCACCGCGGGGCTCACGTACTTCAACACGACGCCGCTCGGCCGCGCGGTCACCGGGACGATGCTGGTCGTCGCGATGCGCGACGACGACGTCCACATCTGGGGTGACGGCAGCACGTTCAAGGGCAACGATATCGAGCGCTTCTACCGCTACGGGCTGCTCGCCAACCCGAGCCTGCGCGTCTACAAGCCGTGGCTGGACGCCGCGTTCATCGACGAGCTCGGCGGCCGCAAGGAGATGTCGGAGTACCTCGCCCGCGCAGGTTTCGGCTACCGGATGAGCACCGAGAAGGCCTATTCGACCGATTCCAACCTGCTCGGCGCCACGCATGAGGCCAAGGATCTCGAGTTCCTCGACAAGGGCATGAAGATCGTCGAGCCGATCATGGGCGCCGCGTTCTGGCGCGATGACGTCGCCATCCGGCCTGAGACCGTGACCGTGCGCTTCGACGAGGGTCGGCCGGTGGCCCTCAACGGGCAGACGTTCGCCGACGAGGTCGCGCTCGTGCTCGAGGCCAACGCGATCGGCGGCCGCCACGGGCTCGGCATGAGCGACCAGATCGAGAACCGGATCATCGAGGCGAAGAGCCGCGGCGTCTACGAGGCGCCGGGCATGGCACTGCTGTTCATCGCCTACGAGCGCCTCGTCACCGGCATCCACAACGAGGACACGATCGAGCAGTACCGCGACCACGGGCGGCGGCTGGGCCGGTTGCTGTACCAGGGCCGCTGGTTCGACCCGCAGGCAATGATGCTGCGCGATACCGCGCAGCGATGGGTGGCACGCGCGGTCACCGGGGAAGTGACGATCGAGCTGCGCCGCGGCAACGACTACTCGATTCTCGACACGTCGAGCGCCAACCTCACCTACAAGCCCGAGCGGCTCACGATGGAGAAGGGCGAGGAAGTGTTCTTCACGCCGCAGGACCGCATCGGACAGCTGACGATGCGCAACCTCGACATCGCCGACACCCGCGAGAAGCTCGTCACGTACGTGAAGACCGGCCTGCTGCGCCCGGCCGAGGGCTCGCCGCTGCCGCAGCTCAACGACAAGTCCTGAAGGGAAAGTAGGGTCAGGAAAGTAGGGTCAGACCCTACTTCCCTGAGTCTGATTCCACTTTCAGTTGGCGATGATGCCGAGCTGCTTTACCACCGGCGTCCAGCGCGCCGACTCGGCAGCGATCAGCTTCGCGAAATCCTCGGGAGTGCCGCCGATCAGGTCGAAGCCCGCTGCGTTCATCTTCTGCGCGACGTCGGGCAGCTTCAGGATCGCGTTGACCTCGGCATTGATCTTGTCGATCACGGGGCGCGGCGTGCCCGCCGGCGCGACCAGTCCGTTCCACGCGAGCGCCTCGAATCCGGGGTAGCCGGACTCGGCGATCGCCGGGATGTCCGGAAGGAGCGCAAACCGCTTCGGCGTCGTCACGGCGATCGCACGGAGCTTGCCGGCCTGGACCTGCGCCTGGAGCGGCTGCATCACCGCGAACATCATCTGCGTCTCGCCCTGCACGGTGGCAAGGACCGCCGGCGGCGAGCCGTTGAAAGGCACGTGCACGGCGTCGATGCCCGACATCGCCTTGAGGAGCTCGGCGTTCAGGTGGGACGAGCTCCCATTGCCCACCGACGCGTAGTTGAGCTTGCCCGGGTTCGCCTTCGACCAGGCGACGAGGTCGGCAACCGACTTGATCGGCAGCGCGGCGTTCACCGCGAGCACGTTCGGCTGGCTCGACGTGATCACCACCGGCGCGAGGTCCTTCTGCACGTCGTAGGGCACCTTCTGCACCAGCGGACCCGTCGCGAGCGGGCCGTTGAAGCCGAGCAGCAGCGTGTGGCCGTCGGGCACCGACTTCGCGACCTCGGCGGTCGCCACCGTGCCGCCTGCCGCCGGCTTGTTCTCCACGATCACCGTCGCGCCGAACTTGTCCTTCAGCTTCTCGCCGATCGTGCGCGCGAGCACGTCGAGCGAGCTGCCGGCCGGCGCGGGCACGAGGATGCGCACCGCCTTGTCGGGCCAGCCCTGCGCCGTCGCGGGAGCGGTGGCGAGGGCGAAGGCGGCGGCGATCGAGGCGAGGCTGGCGAGCAGGTGGCGGCGGTGCATGGGCAGGGTCT
>CAYQAF010000132.1:0-6072 GCA_964415375.1 uncultured Alcaligenaceae bacterium | reverse complement strand
GCACGGCCGTGGAACAGGGGATCCTGCGCGGCATGTACCTGCTGCGCGGACGTGCCGATGCACAGGTACAGTTGCTGGGGTCGGGCACGATCCTGCGCGAGGCGATTGCCGCGGCGGACGTGCTGGAACGTGACCACGGCGTCGCGGCGAACGTGTGGAGCGTCACCAGCTGGACGGAGTTGCGCTGGGACGGCATGACTTGCGCGGGCGCGTCGGACGCGGTGAACGAGGCGCGTCCGGGCGTCGCCGGCAGCGCGAGCTGGGTCCGGCAGTGCCTCGATGGCACGACCGGGCCGATCGTCGCGGCCACCGATTACGTGAGCGCGGTGCCGGACCTGATCCGCGCCTGCGTCCCGGAGGGCCGTCGCTACGTCACGCTCGGCACCGACGGCTTTGGCCGCAGCGACACCCGTGCGGGCCTGCGTTCGTTCTTCGCCGTCGACGCAGCGCATATCGTCGGCGCGGCGCTGGCAGCGCTCGGCCGGCCCCGTCGCTGACGCCCTCCCGCGCCGCCGCGAGTCGCGGTGTTACTTCGCGGTGTACATCTTCAGCACGTCGCGCCGGGAGATGATCCCGCGTACGCGCGCTTCGCCGTCGACGACCACCAGCCGCTTGACGCGCTTGTTCTCCATGCGTTCGATCGCGGTCTCCAGCGTGTCGTCCTCGGCGATGGTGACCGGGTGATCGGTCATCAGGTCGTCGACGATGGTTCCCATCGGCTTGCGGCGCACCGGATGGCGCACGTCGAGCGCCGAGACGAAATCCGCCTCGGAGATGAGTCCGACGAGGCGCCCGTCGACGTCGACCACCGGCAGGCCGCTGACCTTGTGCCGGGTGAGGAGCTCGGCGGCCTCGCCGAGCGGCCGGCCGGTGCCGATCGTGACGACCTCCTTGCTCATCAGCTGGCCCACCTTGGCGGCGTGCGCGCGACGGACCTGCGGGGCGCGCGCAAGCTCCTTGCCGAGGAAGCTCATCTTCGCGGTCAGGAGGGGGACGTCGGCAAGCCTGCCCGGCAGCAGCATGTTCCAGTACACCCAACGGAACGCGAGCTTGCCCCAGTGATTGAGACGGGACTCGCCGAGGAGCGTCATCGGACCCACGCCGGGCAGCGGGAACTTGCCGGGCAGCGGCTCGAGGTCGTAGTTGAAGTCGAGCAGCATCGCCTTGCTGAACCCGGTCTCGATGAAGCAGTTCGAGTGGCCGTCGAACGAGGGCAGCGGCTTCTCCCCCTTCATCTCGCGCAGCAGGTTCTCGACCAGCGTCTCCGCCTCGAAGTGCGCGACCGATCCCGCCTTCGACGTCGCCACGTTGGTGTTGTCGCCGATCACGTAGACGTGCTCGGCCTTGCGCGCCTTGAGCGTGCGTGGATCGGTGAGCGCGTAGCCGCTCTCGTCGGCGAGCTTCGCGTCCGTGAGCACCTCGGGGCCGAGATTGGGGGCGATCGCCACGAGCAGGTCGTAGTCGACGCTGCGGCCGTCGAAGGACGTGAGCCTGCGGTTGGCACCGTCGACGCTCGCCAGCACGAAGTTGGGCACGACCTCGATGTTCTTCTCGACCAGGAGCCCGCTCAGCACCTCGGTCGCGACCGGCTTGGTGAAGCAGCCGGTGAGCGGCGTGACGAGCGTGATCCTGATCCGGTCGCGGCGCTTGCGCAGCCGGAAGAAATAGTCGGCCAGGAAGACGAACTCGATCGGCGCCACCGGGCACTTGACCGGGTGGTCGGCGATGTCGAGCACCAGGTGGCCGCTCTCCATGCGCTCGAGCGCGTCCTGCATCGCAAGCGCGCCATCCAGCGTGTAGAACGTGTGCGCGTTGCCGGCCTTGCCGGCGTCGATCAGCCCCTCGACCTCGTCGGCGCGGCCTTCGCAGCCGAGCGCGACGATCAGCCACTCATAGTGGATCGCACCGGCACTCGTCTGCACCCGTCGTGACGTGGTGTCGATCGCCTCGACCTCGGCGTTGACGAAGCGAGCCGAAGCCGGCAGCGGCGACTCGATCGGCCGGGCGACGTCCTCGCGGCGCTCGTAGCCGTACAGGCGGAACGGCAGGAACAGGAGGCCGGGCTGGTACACGTGCTCGCTGGCGCGATCGACCACCGTGACGTCCCACTGCGTGAGATCGAGCTTGCGGACCAGCGTGTTGGCCACGAGCGCGCCAGCGGTGCCGGCGCCGAGGATCAGGATGTTCTTCTTCATGGTGGGAGCGTTCCCGTTCGTGACGGATGCGACGAGGTGAGCCTCATGCGCGGCGTGCCTTGCCGCCCCGTGCGATCGCGGCGGCGACCGCGTCCCAGGTGGCGTCGAATGCTTCCGGCGTGAAGCCGGCGCCCGAGGGTAGCCAGTTGCCGCTGGTCCCGCCGGCCAGCGTGTAGTGCCCGACGACGTCGAGGTGATCGGCGCAGGCGACATGCAGCAGGCGGCCGTGCAGCTGGGAGAACGTCGGCACGACGCCGTCGCTGGCGCGCGGGGTCGTTTCGAAGCCCAGCCCGCGATCGAGCTGGCGTTGTGTCGTCCCGCTTGGTTTCGGATACGGATAGCGCGGGTGAGGTCGCGCGGTCAGCGCGTGCAGCAGCCGGAACAGGGCGCGCAGTGCCATGTACTCCGGATCCAGGAGCTCCTTCATCCGGAACGTCTCGCTCGGCCTCGGCACGCCAGCGACGACGCAGCCGTAGTCGATCCCGGCGCGATCCGCCACGGCCGCGTCGAACAGTTCGATCCCCTCGGGCGTCAACTGCAGCACCGCGCCCTGGTCGCGCTCGATCTCGCCGAGGTACTTCCACGTGGGATCGCCACGGTCGAAGCGGATCTTGCGCAACAGGTTGTCGGCGACACGATCGAGGGAGGTATCCCGGCGTCCCACCCAATCGTCGAGCCGTGCGACCAGCGCGATGGCGTGCGCGGCGGCCAGAATCGCGCCGCGCCCCTGCCCGGACGTCGCGAGCGCGCTCAGCACCAGCAGCAGCGCCTGGCCCTGGACGGTGATGAAGTGATTCGCGAGCGGCGTGCCGTGGTGAGGCGTGGCCACGGTGACGGCCGTCTTCGTCAGGTGGGCAATGCGCTCCTCCGAGTCGCCGCTCGAGATCTTCACGCCCGGCGTCAGCAGCATGCGGACATCGAGGCCGCCAGTGGAATGACCGACGAAGTGCAGTGCGCCGGCCCGCAATCCGCCGCTGCGTATGACCTGTTTGCGCAGGTGATCCGCGCGGCGCGGGATCGAAGCCGTGGGCTGGGTCCGGCAGCGTACGATGCGGGCCTCGACGCCGCGCCGGCGCAGCGCGCGGTCGAGCGTCCGCTCGACGTCGTGGAAGTAGCTCACCGCCCCGACGGCGGTGAAGCCGAAGAAACCCGGGACCAGGAAGACGATGCGTGTCGTTGCCATGCCCGGATTGTGCCGGAGTCCGGCGCGGGCTCCGCCGTGGCCGGCACCGACTTGGGCCTCGGCCGGTTGGCCTGGATCGACGCGAACGGGTCCTCGCGACGAACTCTTCGGAGTGCACCGGGTCGAATCTTCTTAGGGGTACGCGAGGTCGTGGTTCGGCGAGCGTGCGTCCGGCCCTGCATCATCCACCGGAGGCGACATGAATACGCCCACAGCCCGGGAACTGCACACGGTTATGGGGCCGGTCGTCGTTGCGGACGACGACTTGCCGCTGTCGGAGGTGCCGGGTCGCTCCCGGACGGCGCCGGTCTTCGTCGGTGTCGTTGCGGTTGTCACGCTGGCTGCGATCGGGATCTGGCTCGCCTACACGGAGCTGCTTGCTCCGGCGCCCACCGCGCCGCCGGACTTCGCCACGAGGCCCGCCCTTTCGCCCTCCGCGGCGATGCCATCCCTCGCCGCGCCCGAGCTTCCGACGCTTCGCCACCCGCTTCCCGAGGCGCCCGCGGGAGCGCCGCTGCCCTCGCTTGCGCAAAGCGACGACTCGTTCGTCACGGCGCTCGCGGCGTCGCTCGGCCGAGGGGATCTCGGGCGATGGCTGGTCCCACAGGATCTGATCCGCCGCATCGTGGTCACCGTGGACAACCTGCCCCGCAAGACCGTGCCCCAGCGGATGTCGCCGGTGAAACCGGTGGAGGGTGCATTGGCGGTCGAATTCGCCGGCGGCAGCCCGGTCGTCGCGGCAGCCAACGCGCGACGCTACGAGCCCCTGCTGCGCCTGCTGGACGCGAGCGACGCCGCGCAACTGGTCGCCGTGTACGTGCAGTGGTACCCGCGCTTCCAAGAGGCATACCGCGAACTGGGCTACCCGAGCGGGCACTTCAACGACCGGTTGATCGAGGCGATCGATACGATGCTCGCCACGCCGACGACCGTCGGACCGCTGGCCCTCGTGCAGCCGAAAGTCCTGTGGGAGTTCGCCGATCCGCGCCTGGAGGCCCTGCCTGCCGGCCAGAAGATCATGCTGCGGATGGGCTCCGAAAACGCGGAGCGCGTAAAGGCAAAGCTCGCGGCGATCCGGGGCCTCGTGGCGAGTGACGCGCCGCGGTAACGGGTCGTTGCAGGACCCGAAGTCTGCGCCAGTGGGGCCGATCGCTTACCATGTCGGTCGTGTCCCGCGCGCAAACCGCCGCGTTCGACCTCGGCTTCGCGTGCCGGCTCGCGCAAGACGCCTGCGCGACGCGGGCGCTCACGTTCGCGGGCGAACCGGTTCCGGCGACGCAGGTGCACCGCGCGTTCGTGGCCGCGCTGCACGGCGCCTTCGCGACGGCGGCCACCACACAGGAAATCCTGGGTTCCCCGTGACCGCCTGCGGTCGCGTGACACCAGGCGGCTGAAGTGTCCGCGCTCACGCAGTCTCTGGCCTTCGTCGCGGCCACCGTCGCCGGCATCGGATTGTTTCGCGGCATGCTGCGGTGGGGTATCCGCGCGAGCCTCGTGGCGCCACGAATGGCGCACGATCGCACGCCGGCCGATTACGGCTTGCCGGTCGAGACGGTGCGTATCGACACCGCGAATGGGCGCCGGCTGCATGGCTGGCTGATCCCGCCGGCGACCGGTACTGCGCTTCCATGTCCGACCGTGATCGTGCTGCACGGCTGGGGCGGCAATGCGGCGATGATGCTGCCGCTCGCGCGACCGCTCTGCGAGGCTGGTTTCGCCTCGCTGTTCCTCGATGCGCGCTGCCACGGCGCGAGCGACAACGACAGCTTCGCGTCGCTGCCGCGTTTCGCCGAGGACGTGGAGCACGCCATGCGGTGGCTGACGAGGCGTGCGGAGGTCGACGCCCGACGCATCGGCCTCATCGGGCATTCGGTCGGCGCGGGTGCCGTGCTGCTCGTGGCATCGCGGCGGCCGGAAGTGGCGGCGGTGGTGAGCGTGGCGGCGTTCTCGCATCCGGCCACGATGATGCGGCGCTGGCTGACGCACAAGCGCATCCCCGAGCGACCGCTCGGGCGCTACGCCCTTGACTACGTGCAGGAAACGATCGGCTACCGTTTCGACGACATCGCGCCCATGGCGACGATCGCCCGGGTGATCTGCCCCGTTCTGCTGGTGCACGGTGCCGACGACGAGGTGGTCCCGCTCGACGAGGCGCAGCAGATCTTCGCTGCCCGCGCCCACGAAGCAGTGGAGCTGCTGGTGTTGAGCGGCGACCACGACTCCTTCGCCGACCTCGAGCGGCACCTGGAACGACTCATCGACTTCCTGCGCCGCGCGATGGCGCAGCCCTTGCCGCCATCGCGAGCGTGGCGACCAGCGGCAGGTGATCGCTCGCCGCACGCGCCAGCGCCGAGTGATGCACGCGCAGCTCCGCCAGCAGGCTCGCGGGCTTCGTCCACAGGCGATCCAGCGAGAGCATCGGGCGCCACGCCGGGAACGTCGCCGGCGCCGGTGTCCGCTCGAAGTGGCGGTGCAGCCAGCGCAACGGACGGCCCCACAGGTACCACTCGTTGACGTCGCCGGTCAGTACGGTCGGCAGCGACTTCTCACTCGCAAGCGCGCCGAGCAACTGCTTGACCTGTGCGCGCCGCTCGGCCGGCCACAGGCCCAGATGCGTTCCGATGACACGCAGCGCACCGTGCGGTGCGCTTACGACGACGTCGAGCGCGCCGCGCGGCTCACTGCCGCGCACCG
>CAYQAF010000131.1:1673-6087 GCA_964415375.1 uncultured Alcaligenaceae bacterium | reverse complement strand
TCAGTCGCCGTAGAGCTTCTGTACCCGCTCGCGGCGCTCCTGCGCCTCGAGCGAAAGCGTGGCGGTCGGACGCGCGAGAAGCCGGGGAATGCCGATCGGCTCGCCGGTTTCCTCGCAGAAGCCGTAGCTGCCGTCGTCGATCATCCGAATCGACTTCTCGACCTTCTTGAGGAGCTTGCGCTCGCGGTCACGGGTGCGCAACTCGAGCGTGTATTCCTCTTCGAGCGTCGCGCGGTCCGACGGGTCGGTGGTGACCTCGTTCTCGCGCAGGTGCTCGCCGGTATCGTCGGCGTTCTGCAGCAGCTGGTCGCGCAGCTCGATCAGGCGCTTCTTGAAGAACGTGAGCTGCGCCTCGTTCATGTAGTCCTTGTCAGCGGCCTTCACAAGCTCCTCCTCGGTGAGCTCGCGGACCTTCTTCGCGGCGACAGCGGCTGTCTTTGCGGCCATGTGCATCGCATCCCATCAGAGCTTCGTAAGACGACTGCCCACCGGCGGATCGGCAGGCGGTTAAACGGAGCATTATAGCGGCCCTTCGCGCCCGGAAACCATTCCATCGCCATCCGCGGCAACTTCCCCGGCCGGTCCGCAGGCGAGCCCTATAATCCCGCCAAATCAAGGAGTTTCCATGTCATCCCCGCAGCGCCTCACGATCACCCGGCCCGACGACTGGCACGTGCACCTGCGCGACGGTCCGGCGCTCGCCGCCGTCGTGGCGGCGACTGCCGACAGTTTCGCGCGTGCAATAGTCATGCCGAACCTGAAGCCGCCGGTGACGAGCGTCGCCGCGGCCGCCGCCTATCGCGACCGCATCCGGGCGGCGCTGCCGGGGGATTCGGCATTCGAGCCGCTGATGACGCTCTACCTTACCGACAGCACGTCGGCGAGCGAGATCGAGCGCGCTCGCGCTTCGGGCTTCGTGCACGCGGTCAAGTACTACCCTGCCGGCGCGACCACCCATTCCGATGCCGGCGTCACCTCGATTGAGCGTGCCTACCCTGCGCTCGCCGCGATGGAGCGCGCAGGCGTCGTTCTGTCGATCCACGGCGAGGTGACGGATGCCGACGTCGACGTTTTCGATCGCGAACTCGTGTTCGTCGATCGCCTGCTCGCCCGGATCGTGCGCGATTTCCCGGCACTCCGTGTCGTGCTGGAGCACATCACGACGGCCGAGGCCGCGGCGTTCGTCGCGGCGGCCGGGCCAACCGTCGCCGCCACGATCACGCCCCAGCACCTCCTCTATTCGCGCAATGCGCTCTTCCTGGGAGGTATCCGGCCGCATTGGTATTGCCTGCCGATTCTCAAGCGGGAGACGCATCGCAAGGCGCTGGTTGCCGCCGCGACGTCCGGGAACCCGAAGTACTTCCTCGGCACCGACAGCGCGCCGCACGCCAAGGAGACGAAGGAAAACGCGTGCGGCTGCGCGGGCTGCTACACCGCGCCGCACGCGCTCGCGCTCTACGCCGAAGCCTTCGAGGCGGCCGGTGCGCTCGACCGGTTGGAGGGATTCGCGAGCTTCTTCGGCGCGGACTTCTACCGCCTGCCGCGCAATCGCGGGAAGGTCACGCTGGTGCGGGAACCCACGGACGTACCGGCGACACTGCCGTTCGGCGACACCACGATCGTGCCGCTGCGCGCCGGCGAGCGCCTGTCGTGGCGGCTTCTCTAGCCGCGGCCACCCGGCGGGGCCCCGTGGAACTCCGCGGGACGGGTGCTATCCTACCTGCCGAAGCCAGCCAGACCGTCGCTGCCCGCCCTTCGTGGCGGGGAGAGGAAAGTCCGGGCTCCGCAGAGCAGGATGCCGGGTAACGCCCGGCCGCTATAAGTCCCCGTTAGCGCGGTGGATGAAGGCGAGGAACAGGGCCACAGAGACGAGTCGCTTCCCGTCAGACGGAAGCGGGTGAAACGCGGCAACCTCCATCCGGAGCAACATCAAGTAGGCGGACGTGCATTTGGCAACACAGGCTGCTCGTCTAGTCCGCGGGTAGGTGGCTCGAGCCCGGCGGCAACGCCGGGCCTAGAGGAATGGCGGTCATAGCGCGGAACGACGTGTCCGCGCCGTAACAGAACCCGGCTTACCGGCTGACTTCGACTTTTCCGGCGCCCCGCGATCGCATGGCCGCGGGGTGCCTTCACTTTCAGCGCCTCACCGCGCGGCCGTAGGCGATGAACGCGACCACGCCGCCGACCGCGAGCGTGGCCAGCGCAAGGCTGCGGTCGGCGTCGATCGTGATCACCGCGGCGAGCGCGAGCGGCGCCACCGCCCGGGCGACGAGCTGCGGCCGGGCGAGCCGCCCGAGCAGCGCTCCGTAGGCGTGACGGCCGAACAGCTCGGCGGGCACCGTGCCGCGGACGATCGTGAGCACGCCGTTGGCGAAGCCGTAGAGCACCGCGAACAGTGCCGCCATCGCGAAGCCACCGCGCACCTGCGTGAGGAGCCCGAGCGCGACGGCGAGCACCGCGAAAGCGATCGTTCCCGCTGCGATCGCGCTCACCCGGCGCGCGAAGGCGAACTCCATCAGCCGGCCGGCGACCTGCATCGGGCCGAACAGCGTACCGACCAGCACAGCCTCGCGCATGCCGAGGCCTCCCGCGGTGAGCAGCGTGACGAGGTGCGCGGAAATCGCCGAGGCGGCGAAGGCGACGA
The DNA here is from genome assembly GCA_964415375.1 of uncultured Alcaligenaceae bacterium. Classification (GTDB taxonomy): domain Bacteria; phylum Pseudomonadota; class Gammaproteobacteria; order Burkholderiales; family Casimicrobiaceae; genus VBCG01. Next base: position 3,443 of record CAYQAF010000131.1, on the reverse strand, counting down.
TGACGAGCGCGCCGGCAAGCCACACGTAGGCCGACGGGCGCGCTTCCCGCGGCGGCGCGAGGGTCGCATCTTCGCCGACGGGGCTCCGCGGCGCGACGCCGCGCGGCACGCACAGGAGGTGCAGCGGCAGACCGACGGCCAGGTGCATCGCCGCATAGACGACGAACGCGGCGCGGAATCCGTACTGCTCGAGCAGCCACTGCGACAGCGGCCAGAACACGGTGCTCGCGAAGCCGCCGAACAGCGTGAGCGCCGTCACGCTCGCCCGGTATCGGAGGCCCGCGACGTGATGCAGCGTCGCGAACGCCGGGTCGTAGAGCGTCATCGCCATCGCGGCCCCGGCGACAAGCCAGGCGGCGAGCAGCGTCACCGGCCCCTGCACCGCCGCGAGCGCCAGGCATGCGAGCGCAGCGAGCACCGACCCCGTCGCGAGCACGGCGCGGCCGCCGTGCGCGTCGATGCGGCGGCCGACCGCGGGCGCGAGCAGCCCCGACAGCAGCAGGCCCGCCGAGTACGCGCCGTGCAGCGCGACCTCGGAGACGCCGATCGTCTCCCGCATCGCGGTGCCGAGCACCGCAATCGTGTAGAACAGCGTGCCCCACGAGACGATCTGGGCGACGCCGAGCGCCGCGATGACCGTCGGCAGCGTGGCGCCGCGGCGCGGCTCAGCCACGCCGGCGCGCGTCGCGCAGGATCTCGCGGGCCGCGTTGTGTCCGGGCACGCCGGTGACGCCGCCACCGGGGTGCGTCCCGGACCCGCACAGATAGAGTCGGGCGACCGGCGTGCGGTAGTTGCCGTGGCCGAGCACGGGCCGCATCGAGAACAGCTGGTCGAGCGAAAGCGCGCCGTGGAAGATGTCGCCGGAGACGAGCCCGAACTCGCGCTCGAGGTCGAGCGGCGACAGCGCGCGCCGGCCCACGACGGCGCTCCGGAAGTTCGGCGCGAAGCGCGCGACCGTGTCGATCATCAGGTCGGCGACCTCCTCGCGCGCATCGTCCCACGTGCGGCCGGGCTGCACCGCGCCGAGGTCGGGATGCACGTGCTGGCAGAACAGGCTGGCGACGTGCATGCCGTTCGGCGCGAGCGAGTCGTCGACGCGCGACGGGATCAGGATCTCCACGACGGGCGCCCGGGACCAGCCCGACGTCTTCGCGTCGAAGTACGCTTGCTCCATGTACGCGAGCGAGGGTGCCATGACGATGCCGCTCGACAAGTGCGGCCCCTCGCCGGAGAGCGCGGGAAAGTCGGGAAGCGCGGCCAGCGCGACGTTGATGCGGAACGTTCCCGAGCCGCACTTGTATGCCGCGATCCGCGCGCGGAAGTCGTCCGGCTGATGCTCCGCGGCGACCAGGCGCTCGAACAGCAACTTCGGGTTGACGTTCGCGACCACACGCTTCGCCTCGACGACCTCGCCGGACTCGAGCTCCAGGCCGGTGGCCCTGCCGCCCTTGACGACGACGCGAGCGACGGCCGCGCCGGTGCGGATCTCGACACCACGTGCCGCGCACGCCTTCGCCATCGCCTGCGTGATCGCGCCCATGCCGCCGATCGCGTGACCCCATTGCCCCTGCTTGCCGTTGACCTCGCCGAAAACGTGGTGCAGCAGCACGTAGGCCGACCCCGGTGTGTACGGGCTCGCGAAGTTGCCGACGATCGAGTCGAAGCCGAACGCTGCCTTGATCGGCGCCGACTCGAACCAGCGGTCGAGCACGTCGCCCGCGCTCTTCGTGAAGAGGTCGAGCACGTCGCGCTGGCCGGCGAGGTCGAGC
>CAYQAF010000131.1:0-1573 GCA_964415375.1 uncultured Alcaligenaceae bacterium | reverse complement strand
GCCCGCGCTCTTCGTGAAGAGGTCGAGCACGTCGCGCTGGCCGGCGAGGTCGAGCAGGCGGAAACGCTTCGCGACCTGCCACGCGTCGAGCAGCGCCGCAATGCCGCCGCCCACGTTGGGAGGCGTGGCGAGCAGCAGGTCCCGCAGCACCGCGGCCACGCGGTCGAGCATGGCGTAGTACGCGGGCAGCGCCTCGGCGTCGCGGCGCGAATGCCGGGCGACCTCGCGCTGCGTTGCCTCGAGGCCGCCGCCGACCTTCAGGTAGTCGCCGTCGCGTGCCGACAACGGCAGGAAGTTCGCGAACGGCCGCTCGACGACCGCGAGGCCGTGAGCAGCGAGGCCGAGGTCGCGGATGACCTTGGGATTGAGCAGGCTGACGGTGTAACTCGCCGTCGAGTTGCGGAACCCCGGGTGGAATTCCTCGGTGACCGCGGCGCCGCCGACGACGCCGCGCCGCTCGAGCACGCAGACCGACCATCCGGCCGCGGCGAGGTAGGCCGCGCAGGTGAGGCCGTTGTGACCGCCGCCGATGACGACCGCGTCGTAGGTGCGCGAGGGCATGGCGTCCGTGACGGCCGCGCGGACCGCAGCGCGCTTCAGCCCTCTCCGGCCACCGCGACCGTGGAGTAGCCGGCGTCGACGTAGGTGATCTCGCCGGTGATGGCACTCGCGAGATCGGACAGGAGGAACGCGGCGACGTTGCCGACCTCGTCGATGGTCACGCCACGGCGCAGCGGCGCGGTCGCCTCGAACCGCGACAGCAGTTTCGAGAAGTTGCCGATCCCGGCGGCGGCGAGTGTCTTGATCGGCCCTGCGGAGATGCCGTTGGCGCGGAGTCCCTCGGGCCCGAGGCAGGCGGCGAGGTAGCGCACGTTGGCCTCGAGGCTGGCCTTGGCGAGGCCCATGACGTTGTAGTTCGGCACCGAGCGCACGCCGCCCAGGTAGGTGAGCGTGAGCAGCGAGGCGCGGCGGCCGCGCATCAACGGGCGCGCGCCCTTCGCGAGCGCCGCGAACGAATAACTGGAAATGTCGTGGGCGATCGCGAACGCCTCGCGCGACAGGCTGTCGAGGTAGTCGCCGGCCAACGCCTCGCGCGGCGCGAATGCGATCGAGTGCAGCAGCCCGTCCAGCCCACCCCACTCGGCGCGAAGCGCCTCGAAGAGCCCCGCGATGTCGTCGTCGCGCGCCACATCGCAGGGGAGCACCGGGCAGGGCCCGAACTCGGCGGCGATCTTCATCACCCGATCCCTGAGGTCGCCGTTCACGTACGTGAACGCGAGGGTCGCACCCTCGCGGTGGCAGGCGCGCGCGACGCCGTAGGCGATCGAGCGGTTCGACAGCACGCCCGTGATCAGGATCTTCTTGTCGGCGAGGAAGCCCATGACTTTCGTGGCGACGCCCTGCGAGGGCGCGCGGTGTCGTTCGGTCAGAAGAGCGAGGTCGAGCGCGTGAAGACGCCGCACGCGACGATATTGTTCGGCACATCGGGCTTGGGCGGCGTCGTGTCGTCGCCCTGGAAGACCAGCACCGAGCGCTTTTCGAGATCGCCCATGCGCACGCCGCGGATGCGAGC
>CAYQAF010000130.1:0-6096 GCA_964415375.1 uncultured Alcaligenaceae bacterium | reverse complement strand
CGGCGAACAGCGAATGCGCGCCGTTGAACGATTGAATGTAGCCGAGGCCGTCGGGCAGTTCGGTCCAGCGCGCCGCCTGGACTGCACCGGACAGCTTGAGCGCGAGCTCGCAGAAGTGCACGAGCCAGGGATCGGCGTCGATGCGGCCCTCCCGCGCGAGCCGCAGCAGGTTGCCGTACGTCGACACGTTGTTGAAGCCGTGGTCGTGCACGCCGACGTGGCTCACGTGGCTTGCCATGTACTCGAGCGTGCCGTCGCGGCCCGTGTCGAGCATGCGGCGATCGCCCGTCGCGTCGAACTGCAGCAGGGCCGACCCGAACTGGAAGCCTTGCGTCCACTCGGTCCACCCGCGCGACGTGTAGCGGCCGCCCACGGTGAATACGGGCGTGCCTTGCTGCGGATCCCAGTGCCGGTCGATCAGCGCTATCTTCTTCGCGGAGAGCTCGAAGACGCGGTCGACGGCGGGCAGGAGCGAGGCGGGCGTGAGGGAGGCGTCGATGCGGATCATGGGGTGGTTCGATTAGAGCCGGGAGATGTGGAAGCCGCCGTCGAGGTAGATCACCTCGCCGGTCGAGAACGGGAACGCGCCGGCGAGGATCGCGCGCACGGCGCGGCCGACGTCCTCGGGCGTTCCCCAGCGGCGTTGCGGGACCAGGCCCTCGGCGATCAGCGCGTCGTACTTCGCCTTGACGCCGGCGGTCATGTCGGTGGCCATGATGCCGGGCCGAAGCTCCAGCACCTGCACACCGTCGGCGGCGAGCCGCGCCGCCCACAGCTGGGAGGCCATCGCGAGTCCCGCCTTCGAGATGCAGTAGTCGCCGCGGTTGACGGACGCGGTCGCGGCGGAAATCGAGGTGACGTAGACGATCTTGAAGCCGCCGGGAAGTGCCGGCGGGTAGCGCTTTTCCAGCCAGTGCCGCGCCACGCGCTGGGTGAGGAAGTAGGGGCCCTGCAGGTTGGTGCGCAGGACTTCCTCGAACGAATCCTCGGAGGCCTCGGTGATGTCGGCGCGCACGCGCGGGGCGATGCCGGCGTTGTTCACCAGTGCATCGATGCGCCCGAACGAGGCGAGCGTCTCGTCGACGAGTCGCTCGCGGTCCTCGCGGCGACCGATGTCCGCGGCGATCGCCACGAACTGCTGCGACCCCGACGGGGCCGCTCGACGGCACTGCGCGATCGTTGCCTCGGCCGCATCGCGGTTGGAGGCGTAGTTGACCGCGACGGACAGGCCCTGGGCAGCGGCCTCGACGGCCACGCCACGGCCGAGACCGCGGCTCGCGCCGGTGACGAGAAGGACGGGAAGGGTGGTCATGGCGGGAGGGCGGCGAGCTGACCCGTTCGGCAGCGCTCGACCGGCGATCAAACGCGTAGTCTATCGCTTCGCGCCGGGGTGTCGCTGGTCCGGCCGCAGTCGCGGGGACAACCGGCGTTCTGCCTCATCTCCGTCCAGTGGCCGGCCTTCGCCGTCTACCAGCGGCTGCTCGAAGTCATTCCAGCCGCGCACCCCGGTCCTGAGCGAAACGACGTCGGTGTAGCCCATGCTCTTCATGACGTCGGCGGCCAGGATCGAGCGCTTGCCCGACCGGCACACGACCACGATCGGACCGACTTCGTGGCTCGCGAACTCGGGAACGGTCTCGTCGTGGTCCCACTCGCACGCCTGTTCGAGCACGCCGCGCGGAACGTTGATCGAGCCGGGTATCCGGGCCAGGGCAAACTCCGCGGATTCGCGCACGTCCAGCACGAGCGGTGGCGCACTTTCGGCAAGGCGCCGGGCGAGATCCCACGGCTGGATCTCGGACACGCGCGTGAGCGCGTCGGCAAGCAGGTCGGCGTAGCGTCTCACCGGTCTTGCAGTCCCAGTTCGGCATAGACACCTGCGCGTCGACTTTGTACTCTAGCGGCCATGAGCCAAGCCCTTACCTATCTCGTCAAAGCCCGCCCGGAGGCGATGCAGTTGTACTTCCGGTTCCTCAAGGACGCCGGGAGTCGCCTGGACCCGAAGACGCGCAACCTGATCTCGGTGATCACCAAGGTGCACGCGCAGACCGAGAACGGCCTGCGGCAATACCTGACGCGCGCGCTGCGCGAAGGCGCGACTGCCGAGGAAGTGATCGACGCGCTGCTGATGGCATTTCCCGCGCTGGGCCTCGCCAAGATCGTCTGGGCGACCGACGTGATCCTGAAGATGGACCTGCCGGAGTTTCGCCTCGACGCCCCGCCGGTCGAACCCGCGTGGCACGACGTGGCCGCCGTCGTCGAACTCGACGACGGCAAGGCGACGCGCCTCGATTGCGACGGCCGCGGGCTGTTCGTCTGGCGCAAGGGCCGCACCATCAGGGTGTACGACAGTCGCTGCCCGCACGAGGCGACGAACATCCCGCACCTTGCGCTGAAGGAAGGCCGGCTGACCTGCCCGAAGCACCAGTGGGCGTTCGACATCGCCACCGGCCGTTGTACGGCCAAGGGCGATCGCCCGCTCAACGTGGTCCCGCACAAGGTGGCGAAGGGGCGCGTGCTCGCGCACTGGTAGTCGCGTCCGGCGCCGCCGCGGAGCCCTCAGGTCTTCACCACGAGCACCGGGCAACTCGCCAGCCCGACGACCTGCTGCGCGGTGGAGCCGAGTACGGCCCGGCGCAGCGCCCCGGAGGCGCCTCGGCGTCCGACGACGATCAGGTCCGCGCCGCGCTCGGTGGCGGCCGCGACGATCTCGCCGTCGAGCGCCCGTCCGACTCGGACGCGGCCTTCCGCGGCATGCCCATCACGCGCGAGCGCGTCGATCGCCCGGCGCAGCGTTTCCTGTGCGCGCGCGGCCGCGGCGTCCGACGCATCGGCGGCAATGCAGACGAGTTGCAGCGGCAGCGCGAAAGCCCGCGCCACCCCAGCGGCGGCGGCGGCCACCCCCAACGACGTCGGCGCATCGTCGACGGCGGCGAGCACGGCGCTTTGCCAGAGTTCGCCGGCACGCGGCACCATCAGTACGTCACACGGCGCGTGCGCGGCGACGCTCGCCGCCATCTCGCCGACCATCATGCGAGCGAGGAAACCGCGGTGGCCGCGGCGGCGAATGACCACCAGGTCCGCGCGCGCGTCGGCCGCGGCAGCGACGATCGCCCGCCACGGATCGGCGTCGGAGCCCACGCGCACGTTGATCGATACGCCGGCCGAGGCTGCCATGCGGAGGAGCGCGGTACGGCGAAGCGCGGCTTCTTCATCGACGCGCGCGGACAGCTCGGGTGCCTCGGCGACGAGCGCCGGGTTGCTCACCAGTGGCACCATCGCGACGAGTGGCAGCCGGCTGCGCGCGGCGAGGGCGAGACCCACGCGCTCGGCCCCGACGTCGAACGCAGTGTGCTCGGTCGCGAGCAGGATGCGCTGCCACGGCGAGTGGGCGTCGGTCATAGTGTGAACAGGCCCTAGTGCTTCACCACGAGGATGCCGGAAGCGGCAAGCACCAGTACGCCGATCGCGAGAATGCACAGCACGAGGTAGACGCGGTCCGGGCGTCTCGCGTAGACAGGCAGCACGGCCGCGAGGCACGCGACCGATACGGAGGCCAGGATGGCGATGCCGACGATGCTGGCGAAGTCGCCGTAGATCGCGAGCTTGACCCACCCCCAGCCCAAGGGCGTTGCGGAACGTTGCAGGTATTCGGCGAGCGGCAGCGACCACAGCGCGGGTAGTTCCTCGAGCGGGACGCGACCGGGCAGGATGCCGGAGACGTACAGGGCAAAGGCCGCCACGGCTGCGGCAAGGCCGATGCGGGCCCCCCATTCCAGCACACGGGCGTAACGGAGTTGCTCCTCGGCCACGACGGGTCGCTCGGGCAGGTTCATCGCGGATTCATATCCAGATGCCGAGGCCCTTGAGCAGGGCGCGCAGGCCGGCAACGGTCAGGAGCACGAGCACCAGGCGTCGCACCACCGACGCCTTCAGCACAGTCAGCAGGCGCGCGCCGATCCGCGCGCCCAGCATCATCCCCGCAACCGACGGCACGGCGATGATCGCGAGCACTGCGCCCTGGTTCAGGTACACCCACGCCGCCGACGAGTCGACGAGGGACAGGATGAAGCTCGACGTTCCGGCCGAGACCTTGAGCGGCGCGCCCATCACGAGGTTCAGCACCGGCACGTTGGCCCAGCCGGCGCCGAGGCCGAACATCCCGGCGAGAACGCCGATGCCGGTGAAGAGGACGAGCCCGAGCGGGGTACGACGCACTTGCCAATGAATGTTCTCGCCGCGCGCAACGTCGTGGAACACGCCGTGGATGGCCAGCGCGGCGGACAGCCGATCCGGTGCCGCAACTTCCGGGAACTCCGACTTCTTCGCCGAGGCCATCAGCGCGACGATCGCGAGAATCGTGATGCCGAGGGCGGTCTGGACCATGGCGGAGGGCAGCGCGAGCCCGACGAGCGCACCCACGATCGAGCTCGCCGAGGCGAGCACCGCGAGCGGCAGGGCGAGGCGCAGGTCGGCGAGCCCGACGCGCAGCAGATTCGGACCCGCGGCGAGCGCGCTGGCAAGCGCGACGAGCAGGCCGGCGCCGCGCACGAAATCGAGGTGAAACGGGAAGAATCCGCCGACGATCGGCACGAACAGCACGCCGCCGCCGACCCCTGCCGGTACGGCGACGATGCCGAGCGCGAAGCAGACCACGAACAATGCGAGGGGCCAGACCCACCACGCGAGGCCCGCGCCGACGTCCGGCACGTCCGCGGCCATCGCGTCCGTGGCGCACGCGACAATCGAGAGCGCTAAGATGCCGACGGCCACCGCGGGAAGGGAGGCGGGCACGCAGCATCGACGCGGGCGGGGCGGGTCGGTCATGCCTCGAGCGGTGGGGCCGGTGCGTGGCGTGCGCGTCGTCGTTCGCACAGTCATCGGTCGACGGGGCGCAGAGTGCGCTCCTCTCGCTGCCGGCGCGCGCTTTCAGCGCGTTGTCGGCGCGTTGTGCGTATCAGACGATTTTACACAGGATGCCCGTGGCGCGCGGCGCGTTTGCATATGCGCAGCGGCGCATGCGGCTTCGTTCGAGCGTGCGTCGCCGCGACGATTGGCGAGTCGGGAGTCGCACGCGCTAGAATGCCCCGAGCCCTGCACATCCGATGAAGATCTGCATCGTCTCCGACAGCCACGACCGCGCGCCGATGCTCGCCGCGGCGGTGGTGGCTGCGCGCGACGCCGGGGCCGAGCACGTCGTTCACTGCGGTGACGTGATCGGCGCCCACACGCTGCGGCCGTTGCTGGAGATCGGACTGCCGGTACACGCCATCCACGGCAATAACCTCGGCGACCCGGTGGCGCTGTGGCGCCTTGCCGAGGCCTCGCGCGGTCTCGTCACTTACCATGGACAGGACGCCGATCTGCGCCTCGGCGGACGCCGCATCTTCGTCACGCACTTCCCGCACTATGCCCGCGGCCTGGCCTGCACCGGGGACTATGACGTGGTCTGCTGCGGACACTCGCACGTCGCCGGCGTCGAGCGGCAGGTCACGGTGGCGGGCGGTACGACCTGGCTGGTCAATCCCGGAACGATTGCCGGCCTCGGCGCTCCCCCGACCTGGCTGCTCGCCGACCTCGACCGCCTCGATTTCCGGATCTGCAGGCTGCCATGACCTACCCAAGCGGGGGATGGAGTCCGAGCGGTTTCTTGTGTCTCATGCTGGACGTTGGCGGTGCTTCGGACCCGTGCGGTCCGATGTCTCCGCCGGCATGTAGCGACTATGGCCACACAAAATGCCCCCCGCCAGCGCTGCTCCCTGCGCGACTACAATTAGCGCAGTAAGAAGGGAACCATGATGTTCACCAGCAATCCGTTTGCCGAAATCTCGGCGTCCATTCCGCCTGCCATCATGCAGGCCTATGTCCTCCTAATGATCGTGCTGGTCGCGGCAGGGACGCTGTTCGACGTCGTGCACAAGGGAAGTGCGAAGTACTTTTTCGACAACTGGCGAAAATCGAAAGACAAGGGGTCGAGGCAGCTCGGCGGCGGCGAACTGCTGTCGATCGCAGTCAAGACCGGCGTGGTCGATGTCCTCACCTCCGGCGAGTTCTGCAACATGCGGCGCAGGATCGCGCACCTGCTGGGCATGTACG
>CAYQAF010000129.1:0-6103 GCA_964415375.1 uncultured Alcaligenaceae bacterium | reverse complement strand
GCAGTTCGCGCCGGAGTTCGAGAAGCTCGTGCTGACGACGCTGATGGCACCGTGGCCGCGCGAGGCGCCGCTGTCCCCCGGCGATGCGGCGCGGGCGGTCGCATCCGCGGCGCCGTAGCTTGCCGGCGTCGCACGCAAGCGCGCTGCGTCGCGTACCCCGGGGCTACTCGAGCTCCGCTTTCGCGCGCTCCACGTCGAGACGCTCCATCGCGTCGGCGGGTCGGCAGTCGGCCGCGGCCTCGTAGAGCGACGTCGCCTCGGCGAGGCGGCTCTTGCCGAACAGCAGGATCAGGCCGTTCGCGTACTCGATCCTGGCAATCGCAGCCTCGGGTAAGAGCCTGATCGCCTTCTCGAAGTGCTCGAGCGCGGAGTCCTTCTTCGCGCCGTAGGTCATGCCGGCGACGAGGCCACCCACCTTGTCGATCACCTCCGCCTGGTAGGCGCCGTAGGCGATGTTGGCATCGGCGTGCTTCGGCTGGAGCTGCATCGCGGCGAGCAGCGACTCCTTGATCTTCCCGCCGAGCCCCTGTGCGAGCGCCTTGCCGACCGAGATGCACTGGCTGTAGCGCCCCAGCGCGAACGCATGCAAGTAGTGCGCGTTCGGGTCCTTCGGTGCCTCCGCCCGGCGCGCGTCGGCCCAGGCCGCCGCTTCCTCGAACAGCGCCATCTTCGCCTTGTCGGATTGCTCCAGGTAGTAGCCGTAGACCACTTGTGCCTTCACCGCGGCGTTGACGCCGGAGCCGCCGGCGGCCATGCCGGTCTCGACCGCGCGCGCGAAGTCCCCCGCGTGGAACGCGGCCCACGCGTCCAGCGCGCCGGCGTCCTTCGGCAGCGGCTCGCAGTCGCCCTTGTGCAGCCGTGCCCAGTGCTTCTTCAGGCCGGCCGCGTCGTGAACGTAGGCCTTGTCGGCGTACGGAAACTTCACCCACTTCTTCGCCATTTGCGGTTCTCCCCGGGGATCGATCTCAGAGGTAACGGTCGCCCAGGCGCTCGATCAGCGCCCGCGCGGAACCGACGGTGAACGGGGCGATCAGGGCCAGCACCTGGTAGGCAGCGCGCTCGAGGCTCATCGCGGCGTCGTCACCCACGGCACGGCCCGGCGGGGCCGGGTGCGCGGTGCGCTGGAACGACATCCAGTAGGTGGCGACGATCACGACGTTCTGTGCGATGGCGGCGATCTCCCGCTCGGAGGCCCGCATCGTTCCGGCATCCACCATGCCCCGGCACAACTGGATCACCGCGCTCTCGCCGCGCCGGGTCAGGTCCGCGAAGCGCAATGCCACGCGGCGGTTGCGCGACGTGAGCTCGAGCAAGTCCCGGTAGAAGAAGCGGTAGTCCCACATTGCCTCGAACAGCAGGTGGAGCATGAACCAGAGGTCCTCGATGCCGGGAACGCGGCCCGTCGGCGGGTCGAACAGCGGCGACAGCCGTTCCTCGAGCACCGCGTACAGCTCGCCGATGATCTGGTCCTTGTTGCGGAAGTGGTAGTAGAGGTTGCCCGGGCTGATGTTCATCTCGTCGGCGATGTCCGCCGTCGTGATGTGCGGCTCGCCGAAGCGATTGAACAGCGCGAGGCTGGTCTCGAGGATCCGCTCGCGGGTGCGACGTGGTCGTTTGCGTTCCGCCATGGGGAGGCCGGCCGGTGGCGTGCCGCGTGAAGCCGGCACCCGGACCCGGGCATTATCCACGCAGCCCGCGGACCGGTGGGGACGCCCCTTTCGCGCGTGCCGGCCCGGCGGCGCGGCAACCGGTCGCGCTCAGGCCCCGCTCAGGCCGCGCGGACCAGCCAGCGCTCGAGGGCGTCGAGCGTGCGGCCGAGGTCGCGCGCCGTCTGCGACACCGTCGGCGTTACCGCGGAATCGGCGTGCAGCGGGCGCGGGTCGGAGACCGCGTCCGTGATGTGCCGGCGGGTGTCGTGCAGCCGGTCGAGGCGAAACGAGATGCCGTGGCGCGCGAACACGGGCGCGAGCTCGGCCGCGCGCGACTGCAGGTTGCGGCGCGTCTTGTTGAACGCCTGCGCGCAGAGGCGCTTGCGCTGGCGGTAGCTGAAGATGTTCGCGAAGAACATCTGCGCGTCCTCGCGGTCCGGCTCGAACAGCACCACGTTGGCGTGCGGGTACTGCTGCCGGTACTTCTCCATGCCCACGCGCATCCGCGAGTGGATGATCGCGCGGAACGTCTGCGAGAGCACGAGCGGCAGCCCGCCTTCGTTCAGCTTCTCGACGGTCAGCCGTGCGCGGCGAGGCACCGAGCTCGCGTCGTACGGCACGAGTGGGTTCAGGCAGATCAGGAGGTCGATGCCCTGGTCGAGTGCAACCGAGGCGTGCAGCGTCTTGTTGAGCGCGCCGTCGACGTAGTGCGCGCCGTCGATAGCCACCGGTGGGAACAGGCCGGGCAGGGCCGAGGACGCGCTGATCGCCTTGCTGATCGGCACGTGCTCGTGCCCCGGCGCGCCGAACACGACCGACGCGCCGGTGTCGAGGTTCGCGGCGACCAGGAAGAGCTTGCGGTCGAGCTTGCGGAAGTCGTTGGAACGCCCCGGTCCGGACAGCAGGCGGGAGAGGAAGTTGTCGACGACCGCGTTGTCGAACATGCCGACCGGTATCGCCCGCGACAGCGTCACGAGCGATTCCATCAGGCCGGCGTGGAGCGGGTCGCGCAGGTAGCGCAGCGTCGCGCGGAGCGAAAGCGCGGGCAGCGACACGAGCCGCCGGTAGAACTCGCCGAACGCCGGGCGCAGGAACAGCTGCGGCGTCATCGTGGCTTCGGCGCCATCGTCGATGAACAGCCGGTACATCTGCGACGGCGAAATGCCGTTCGCGAGCGACGCGACGACAAAGCCGCCCGACGAGACGCCGACGTAGACGTCGAGTTCGTTGAAGTCGATGCCGTCGAGCGAATCGGCGAGCGCGATCAGCGCGCCCACCTCGTAGATGCCGCCCAACGGGCCGCCTCCGGCGAGCGCGAGGCCAATACCGGAACCCGGCTCGTCACGCGGACTCCCGCGGCGACGGCCCCTTCGGGACTTGCCTGCGGCCGCCGCGCTCATGCATTTCCCCCCGACGTCGAAACGGAGCCGCTACGGGAGCGGCCCCGGGGACGCGAACGGCAACGTGTCAACCGCGCTTGGCGGTCCGCACCGTGCGCTTCGCGCGCTTGGTCGCGGCGTTGACACGCGTCGTCACGGCGCGCTTCGCGCGGGCGACCTTGCGCTTTGCGGCGGGCTTGGCCTCGACCTTGACGGTGACCGGCATCGCCATCCTGGGCAGCGACGCAGGCAGCGTCTCGCGGACCAGTGTCGACGCCGTGTCGGCGTAGGTCCTGACGGTGGTGGTCACGTTGCGGCGGGTACGCTTCCAGATCGTGTTCGCCTGCGCGAACGACATCTCGAGACGGTCGCCGACGTAGCGGATCGCGCGCGATTCGATGGCGGTACCTTCGCGCACCAGGTTGCGGAACACGACGCCGCCTTCCTTTTCGGCCCAGTCACGGGTCACGACGGCGGCACCGAGGCCGGCCAGCCAGAATTGGCGCGACGCGCGAACGAGGGTGTCGCCGACTTCGGTGGCGCGGGTGTTGAGGGTGTTCAGCATGGCAAATCCTTTCGGGGTCGGGCAACGGTAACTTGATCCACTCGGCGAAGATATCGCGGTCCCCCTAGAGGAATCACACTAATCACCGGGCAGCGGCACGGCCGGACGGAGGTCCGTGGCGATCCCGTCGGCAATCCGCGCGGCGATCACGCAGATCGACACTTCGTAGAACAATCCACCTAAGCCGCAGCGCGCCCGCGCCCGATTGGCCTGCTAGACTGGTGAGGTCAGCAGCCGGTTCCTGCATGTCCTTTCATGGCGGATAGTTCCCCCCGACACGCGGCTGAAGCCGCGCTGATCGAGCAGTTGCGCAAGGCGCAACGCCTGCACGAGGAGACCGCGGCGAACCCGATCCTCGCCGGGGCGCTCGCGCGTCTTTCCGTCTGGCAGGCGGAGCGGCTCGCGCAGACCTACGCCGACCTCTCCGCACAGCCCCGCTACACCGACGCGATCGAGTTCTTCAAGTCCGACCTGTACGGCGACGCCGACGGCCCACGTCGCGACGCCGATGCGGCGCGCGTCGTGCCGATGATGGTGGTGATGCTGCCGGAGCGGGTGATCGCCACGATCGCGCAGGCAATGGAGCTCAACGTGCTGTCGCACGAGCTCGACCGGCTGGTGCTGAAGGCACTGCCTCGTGCCGACGGCGGCCTCTCGGTCGCCGACTACTGCCGTGCCTATCGTCGCGCGGGCAACATGCCGCAGCGGCAGCGGCAGATCTTCCTGATCGTCGAGATCGGCGGGGCGCTCGACGGCTTCGTCAGGAAGCCCTTCATCCGCACGGCGCTCGCGATGATGCGGCAGCCGGCGCGGCTTGCCGGCTTCGGCGTGCTGCACGACTTCCTCGATCGAGGGTTCAAGGCCTTCCACAGGATGGGGGGCGCGGATGAGTTCCTCGACACGATCCGCAGGCGCGAGACCGCGATCCACGACGCGATCGCGGCGGGCTCGAACGAGCCGTTTCCCGATCCGCGCGAAGGTGCGTTGCGCCGCGCCGCGCGGGCGGCCGGCCCGCTGCGGGTCTAGGACCGTTTTCGGGCGGGGCGGGCTCGCGCTGCCGGCGCGCCGGACGGCTTGTCCTCGGTGATCAGCTCGTCGAGCTGCGCGTGGATCTCGCGCTCGATCGCCCCCTTGAGCGGCGTGAGCAGGAAGCCCAGCCGGACGTCGAGCGAGATGCGGTCCTTGCCGACGAGCATGCGTCCGGTCACGCCGGGCCGCTCGAAGTCGACGTGGTCGCCGTCCCACGCGTAGGCGAGCTCGAAGCGCTTCTTGAGGTCCCTGGCGATCTTGTCGGCGACTTCCTTAGCCTTCTTGTGGGAGTAGTGGTGCTTCTTCCCGATCGAGATCGTGGCCATTGCCGGCGCTCGCCTTCGTCTTCGTGTCGCAAGGACGCCGCAGTATAGCGACACGTGGCGGCGTGCGGGACGGGGGCGGGCCGCTCGACACGTGAGGACGGCCACGCGTGCCGCGCCGACCTTCGCGCCCGGCACCTCGACCAGCCAGCGCGGATCCCCAATCGCCAGCACACGACGGCCAGCACTTCCCGGCGCTCCTCGTGGCATCCGGCCTGCAGGATCCGAAGGTACGCCTCGGTCGTGGACCGCTGGCCCTAGCGGGAACGCCCGATCGCGATCGCCAGGATCACGAGGCCGGCCGCGACGAACGTCGCCGGGTCGAGCGCCTCGCCGAGGAGCAGCACCGAGAGGAAGATCGTCAGGAACGGCTGCAGCAGCTGCACCTGTCCTACCGCGGCGATGCCACCCTCGGCGAGGCCCTTGTACCAGGCGAAGAACCCCACATACGCCGACACTACGGCGACGTAGGCGAAACCCGCCCACGCGGTCCACGGCGCGTCGGCAAGCCCCCCTGCCGCACGCCAGGTCGGGATCGCGAGGAACGGCGCGGCGAGCACCAGCGCCCAGGAGATCACCTGCCAGCCGCCGATCTCCCGCGCGAGGCGCGCGCCCTCGGCGTAGCCGATCGCCGCGGCGATCACCGCGCCGACCAGCAGCAGGTCCGCGACGTCGAGCGCGCCGCCGCCCTTCCAGAGCGCGTAGCCGACGACGACGGCGCTGCCCGCGACCGCGCAGATCCAGAACCGCCGCGACGGGCGTTCGTGCGCGAGCAGTGCGCCGGCGACCGCGGTCGCGAGCGGCAGCAAGCCGACGACGACCGCGCCGTGCGAGGCCGGCACGTGGCGCATCGCCCACGCGGTGAGCAGAGGGAAGCCGGCGACGACACCCAGTGCGACCACCGCGAGCCGTGGCCACGCCGCGCGACGCGGGAGCGGCGAATGGGTTGCGGCGAGCAGCGCCGTCGCGAGCACGGCGGCAACCAACGCCCGCCCCAGGCCGACGAAGACCGGGTCGAGCGCGGCGACGGCGAGGCGGGTCGCGGGCAGCGTCGCGCTGAACGCGAGCACCCCGACGAATCCCCAGGCGAGGCCGCGGCCGCGCCGGGCCGCCGACGGCGCACGCCGCGGTGCGCTCACCGCCTGACGTCGGCCCAGG
>CAYQAF010000128.1:0-6112 GCA_964415375.1 uncultured Alcaligenaceae bacterium | reverse complement strand
CGCGGATGCCGCGGCTGCCGCCGGTGGAGAAGTTGCCCCAGACGCGGTTGCGCGCGAGGTTCTGGCCTGGCGTTGGATATTCGGTGGTCACCTTCGACCAGTCGCACTCGAGCTCCTCGGCCACGAGCTGCGCGAGGCCGGTGAGCGTCCCCTGCCCCATCTCGGAGCGGGCGATGCGGATCACGACGGTGTCGTCGGGACGCACCACGACCCACGCGTTCACTTCGGGGGCGGTCGCGGGCTGCGCCGAGGCGACGCCGGCGAACGGGATGTGGAAGCCGACGACCAGGCTGCCGGCCGTGGCGGCAGATGCCTGCAGGAAGCGGCGGCGGGACAGTGGCGTTGCCATCACACGGCCTCCTTGGAAGACGTGCCCGCGGCGCCCGCGTGCTGGATGTCGAGGCCGGCGCGCCTGGCGTCACCGCCCGCCGCGACCACCTTGATCGCCGCGCGCACCCGGTTGTAGGTACCGCAGCGGCAGATGTTGGTCATCGCCGCGTCGATCTCCGCGTCGGTCGGGTTCGGCTTCGACTTGAGGAGCGCCGCGGCGGCCATGATCATGCCCGACTGGCAGAAGCCGCACTGTGGCACGTCGAGCTCGGCCCAGGCCTTCTGCACCGGATGCTTGCCCTCCGGGGACAGGCCCTCGATGGTGATGATCTTTTCACCTGCGCCGACGCTCTCCGCGGTGCGGATGCAGCTTCGCGTCGGCACGCCGTCGATGTGGACCGTGCAGGAACCGCATAGTGCGATGCCACAGCCATACTTGGTTCCCGTCAGGCCGAGCTGCTCGCGCAGCACCCACAGCAGCGGGGTGCCGGGGTCGGCTTCGTACTGCAGGACCTTGCCATTGACGTTGAGGCTGGGCATCGGCAACTCCGGGATGGATGCAGGGGAAAACAGAACGGGCCGGTGATTGGAACAAACGCCGCGCGTTCCGGCAAGTGTTGCCGATGGACAAGGAGTGCGGCCCGAGGGTTCCCGATGCCACCCGCAGGCTCGGCAGGTGAGCCCGGCGTGGCCGATACTGTGGCCATGACACGCATGCTCTCGAAGTCCCGGCTGATGGCGTTTCGCCAGTGCCCCAAGCGGCTCTGGCTGCAGACCTTCCGGCGCGACCTCGCCGTCGTCGATCCGGCAGCGCAGGCGCGGTTCGACGCCGGCCACCGGGTCGGCGAGATCGCGCGCGCGCTTCGCCCGGGTGGTCGGCTGATCGGTCACGTCGACGACATCGGCCGCGCGGTGCAGGAGACGCGCGAGGCGCTGGCCGGTGCCGACGACCGCCTGCTGTTCGAGGCCGCGCTGCAGCACGGCGGTGTGCTCGTCCGCGCCGACGTGCTGGCGCGTCGCGACGGTCGCTGCACGTTGGTAGAGGTGAAGTCCTCGACCGCGGTCAAGCCGCCGCACGTCGAGGACGTCGCGATCCAGGCGTGGGTGCTGCAGGGCGCGGGGCTCGAGCTCGAGAGCACGCGCCTCGCCCACATCGACAACACGTTCGTCTATCCCGGCGACGGCGATTACGACGGCCTGCTCGTCGAGGCGGATCTCGCCGACGACGTGCAGCCCCTCCTGGAGGCAATTCCGCACTGGGTCGCCGAGGCGCAGCAGGTGATTGCCGGCGACATGCCGGGCACCGACATCGGGGCGCATTGCACGCAACCCTACGCGTGCGAGTTCCACGACTGGTGCAGTCGGGACGAGCCGGCGTATCCGGTCTCGATCCTGCCGCGCGGCGCCGCCTTGGCGGCGGAGCTGCGCGCGGAGGGATTGCGCGACCTCCGTGAAGTGCCTGAAGAGCGCCTCGGCAATGCGGTGCACGTCAGGATCTGGCGGGCGACCCGGGCCGACGCTCCGGAGATCGTACCGGCGGTCGCGCCGCTGCTGCGTGACCTCCCCTACCCTCGTTCGTTCCTCGACTTCGAGACGATCCAGCCGGCGATTCCGCTCTGGGCGGGCACACGCCCCTACCAGCGCATCCCGGTCCAGTGGTCGTGCCACATCCAGGCGAAGCCCGGACGGCAGGTGGCCCTGGGCGAGCTCGTCACCAGCGGCGAGGACCCGCGGCGCGCGTTCGCGGAGTCGCTGCTCCGCGCGATGCCGTCCGAAGGCCCCGTGTTCGCGTACAACGCCGGATTCGAGCGCGGCGTGCTCAACGAGGTCGCGCAGGCGCTTCCCGACCTCGCCGAGCCGCTGCAACGCATCGCGGATCGCCTGGTCGACCTGCTGCCGATCACCCGGACCCACTACTACCACCCGGCGATGCGCGGCTCGTGGTCCTTGAAGGCCGTGCTGCCGACGGTCGCGCCGGACCTCGACTACGCCAACCTCGACGGTGGCGTGAAGAGCGGCGGCGATGTCGAGTCGGTCTACGCCGAGATCCTCGACCCGGCGACGGAGGCTTGCCGCCGCACGGCGCTCGAGACCGCGCTGGTCACCTACTGCGACCGCGACACGCTGGCCCTGGTGCGGCTCGTCCAGTTCTTCGAGGGACAGGGAAAGTCCACCGACATCCCGGCCCGCGCTGTGGTCCGAGCGCCACCGCGATGAGCGCGCGCAGCGCCGTCAATCCATGCCATTGCGGCATAACTGCATGAACGGTTCGGGCCTCCAGCACTGCCGTCAGACCGCCGGCCGGATCACGACCTTCCAGTAGTTCAGCTTGCCGACGTCGCTCGCCGCGAGGTCGGCAACGCCGAGCTGCCAGTTGCCCGCGATCGGCTTGCCGGCCAGCGCTCCAAGCGCCGGGGTCGTCGCTGCCGTGTAGGTCTCGCGCAGGTTGGCAGTCGAGCCGCCCGACTGGTCGTGCAGCACCACGTCGTCACCGGACGGCGAGCGCACGGTGAGCCGCAGGTCGCCGATCCAGGTGTGGGTGATGTCGACCGTCACTTCCACGCTCCCGACGGTGCCGGCGGCGCTCGTGGCCAGGGTTCGCTTGAGGCCCACGGCATTCGCATCGGGAATGTGGGTACCCGGCGATTCCTCCAGGTCCACTTCAGCCGGTGCGGTCGCCGCGATCGTGAACGCAAGCGCCCATCGCTCGAGCCTTCCCGTATCCGCGGGGGCCAGGTCCTCGACCTGCAGCCGCCAGTTGCCACGCGTGCCGCGGCCACGCAATGTCGCGAGCGTCTGCAGTGCGGTCTCGTCGAGCGTGCGCTTGATGTCGTCGGCGTCGCTGCCCTGCCGATCGTGCAGCCGGATGGCATCGCCCCACGGCGTCTGCAGCGTGACGCGCAGGTCGCCGATGTAGGTGTGGGCGATGTCGAGCGTCACGGCAGCGGTGCCGATGCTGCCGTCGTGGACGATCGCGATGGTGTCGGTGATGCCCCCGGGGGCATGGTCCGGAATGGCGACACCGGGCGTCGATGCACCATTGATGGCCTGCGCGCCGCCGCCGCCCGGGAACAGCCGGGTGCGGAAGACGGCGGTCGTCCCGGTCACGCTGATCTGGTCGACCTCGAGGTTCGACGCGGTGCCGTCCCACCACTTGCTGTCGGGCGTCGTCGTATCGGCGAAGCGCGTACTCGCCGCCCCGAACAGATCGCCCGTGTCGCCGTCGTGGCCGCGCAGCTGCTCGAGCTGGAACAGGCCGTCGGCCTGCTCGAGCGACAGCTCGTAGTGCTGCGTCGGCGTGCGCTGCTCGTTGTTGTTGCTGCCGTCCTCGTCGACGTGCCAGATCGCCAGCCCCTGGCCGGGCAGCGACGCGTCGCGGCCGCTGCGGCGGCGATGCTCCAGCAGGAAGTACTCGCTGGCCGTCCTCGCGAAGAGCGCGAAATCGTTCTGGCCGGCCGGCAACTCAAGCTGCTGGTCGTGCCGGACGGCGGCGACGCTGCGGGCCCAGCCCGAGAGCCGTTTCAGATAGGCGCTGACGTGGGCCGGGTTCTTTTCGTCGACGCTCCCGCCGCCGCACATCAGGCAGAAGGCGCCGACGCCGCTCGACTCGTAGCCGTAGTCGTACAGGTCGGGGTAGTCGCACAGCATGTGGCCGTTCTCGTGGCAGAACGTGCCGAGCGCGAGCTCGCCGCCCATCGCGGTGAACTGGTAGTCGTAGGCGTCCTTCCCGGGCACGAGCGGCACCCGCGAGGCGAGGTGCCAGGCGTGCGGCCACAGGCCCTCGTTCCAGTTGTTGACCACCTCGCCCGCGTAGTAGACGTTCATCGCGTACACGTAGCCGCCGCCGTCGGCGGTCAGCGTCGAGAAGTCGAAGCCGTTCGCCTTGAGGTGGGTCAGTGCCTCGACGATCAGTTCGCGTGCCCGCACACCCATCTGCATGCCGGGGTTGGTGTAGTAGCTCTTCGGCTGTCGCGCACGGTAGTACTGCGTGACGACGTTGGTGTAGCGGAGACGGCCGATCGAGTTCTCGCTGAAGTAGTCGAGCACCGAGCCGTTGTTGCCGAAGCCCGTGTAGCCGGGCTGGTTGCAGAAGCTCTCGACCTCGCCGCGGGGGATCGCCGCCGGCTCGTCCGCGAAGTCGATCAGCACGCACAGGCCGACGAAGTCCCCCACCGTCGCGCGTTGCGGTGGCGCGAGCAACGGCCCGCCGAGCGAGCGGGCGGCACGCATGAGCGACTTGCGCTGCTCCCGGCGCTCGTCGCAACGGCGCCCGCCGAAGCGCCGTGCACCCTCGATGCCGAGCGCACGCGCTGCCTCGCGGGCGATGCGCAGGCCGGGCCGGGCCGCGACGCGCGCGCCGTCGAGGTTACCGCGCGGACCGCCCGCGGACTCGAGCCGCGTGCGGTCGCCGGAGAGTTGCGCGACCTCGAAGAAGCCGCTCGCGGGATTCCTGACCAGCGTGTAGCCGTCGAGCGTCTCGAACACGGCGCGATGCTGGTCGCCGAAGCCGCGAACCCGGAATCTGGTGCCATCCGGCTGCGTGAACGTGAAGATCTTGCCGTTGAACGGGGTCGACATCTGCTCACCTCACTGCCTACGGAGGATCGGTCCCGAGGTCGACGGTCTTGCGTGTCACCGTGCCTTCGACGTACTCGACGTGGGCGCCGAAGCGTTCGAGCGCGTTCGCGACCTCCACAGCCTGCACGCCGCCCGAACGGATGATGAAGATGCGCGCGAGCGCGGCTCGCTTCTGCCCGGGGAACATGCGCTCGGCGACGAGCCCCCGGCCGCGGAGTGCCTCGAGCACCTGCTCGACGCACGCCTCGGGTGCATCGGCGGAGATCTTGAGCTTGACCGACATGAGGCCGGGAACCCGTGCGATCCGGTCAAAGCGCCTTGCGCACGTTGACCAGGCCATGGCCGTACGCGGTGGTGAAGGGCCGCTCGCCCATGGCGGCGAGCCGGGTGGCCGTGTCCTGCAGGCGACGGGCAATCCAGCGACCCTTGCGGTCCGGATGCTTCGCCTTGACGAGCGCCGCGACACCCGCGACGTGCGGCGCAGCCATCGAGGTTCCCGGCCACGCGGCGTAATCCGTCTCCTCGCGGATGAAGGACGCGTAGCGGGGCAACGTGGACAGGATGTTGTTCCCCGGCGCGACCAGGTTGATGTGCCGCCCGGTGTTGGAGAACGATGCGCGCCGGCGGTTCTCGCCGATCGCGCCGATCGCGAGCACGTTGGCGTATGCGGCCGGCCATTCGATCGGGTTGCCCTCGTCGTACTCGTTGCCCATCGCGGCCACCACGATCCCACCTTCCCCGACGAGTGCCGCGATCAGGTCCTGCTCGACCCGTGAGCGCTCGGACCCGCCGAGGCTCAGGTTGACGATCCGCGCCGGCGAGTCGAGCACCGCGGCCAGCGCCTGGTTGTACGCCTCGTCGTCGAACTCCTCCTCGAGGCCGCGCGCCAACGGATCCGCGAAGACCTTCCAGACGTGCAGCTTGCAGTTCGCAACCCCGGCGATGCCGATGCCGTTGTTGGCACGCGCGCCGACGATGCCGGCCACGTGCGTGCCGTGGCCGCGGAAGTCGCGTGCCGAACGGCCGTCGTGGTCGTACGAGGCGACGACGCCGTCGAGATCCGGATGGTGGGCATCGACACCGGTGTCGAGGATCGCGACGTGCACGTCACGCGCGTCGGGCCGGCGCGCGACGCGGAACCACTCCATCACACGCAGCCCCCACTGCAGGTTCTGCGACGGGTCCGGCCGGTCCCTGCGCGCCG
>CAYQAF010000127.1:0-6117 GCA_964415375.1 uncultured Alcaligenaceae bacterium | reverse complement strand
GTTCTGGGAGAAGTAGGGTCAGACTCGACTTTTCGAGCGCCGGCAGTTTGCTCGATCGGCCGTCGACTTCGAAAAGTCGAGTCTGACCCCACTTTCGCCTGATCCCGCTTTCTGGCCCTACTTGCGATGGAGGTAGAGGCGCTCCGCAGTGCCGCCCAGCACCGACGCGCGCTCGGCGGCAGAGAGGCCGGCGAGCGCCGCGATCGTGATCTCCCGCCAGCGATCGTAGCCGCCGGCGAGCTCCACGACCGGCCAGTCGCTGCCCCACAGGAGGCGGTCGGGGCCGAACAGTCCGAGCAGCGTGTCGATGTAGGGGACGAGCACGTCCAGCCCCGCGTTCGTCGGCGCCTCGGTGACGAGACCCGAGAGCTTGCAGTGGGCCAGCGGGTGCGTCGCGACCGTCGTGAGGTCGGCGCGCCAGGCGTCGATCTCGCGCTCGCGAATGCGCGGTTTCGCGGCGTGGTCGACCACCACCGCGAGCGCTGGGTGGCGCTCGAGGACGCGCGCGAGCCGCGGCAGGTGTCGCGGCAGCGCCAGCGCGTCGAAGACGAGGCCGTGAGCGACCATCGCCTCGAACACCGGCGCATGTGCCGGGCGTGCGAGCCAGTCGTCGTCGGCGATGTCCTGCACCATCGGACGAAGGCCGACGAGCCGCGGGTCCGCAGCAAGGCGTGAGACGGCGTCGGGCGCGTCCCGCGCCTCGAAGTCCAGCCAGCCGACCACCCCCGCGACGAAGGGCGTCGCGCGCGCGATCGCGAGCAGGAACTCGGTCTCGGCCACGGTCGGTGCCGCTTGTACGAGGATCGTCTGTCCGATGCCGTGGCGCGCGAGGATCGGCGCGAGATCGTCGGGTCCGAAGTCGCGGTGGATCGGCGCGAGCGCCGGCGTGAGCCACCCGTAGTCGCCCCGCGCGAGGCGCCAGAAGTGCTGGTGGGCGTCGATCATCGGGGCAGAGGCGCGTCGGCGGACAGCAGGCGTTCGGCAACGAGGTCGCGCCACAACGCCGCTGGCACCGGGCGCGCGAACGCTTCGAGGTTGCGGGCCACCTCGCCCGCTGTCACCGCCCCGAGGACCACCGACGACACCGCGGGGTGGCCAAGCGGAAACTGCACTGCGGCATGCGCGAGCGCGACGCCGTGCCCACGGCACACCGCGTCGATCTGCCCGACCCGTGCGAGGACGTCGGGCGGCGCATCGCGGTAGTCGTACTTCGCGTTGGGAACGGGGCCGGTGGCGAGAATGCCGGAGTTGAACACGCCACCCAGCATCACGCCGATCCCCCGCTCGCGAGCGAGGTCGAGGAACGCCAGCGCCGGCTGCTCGAGCAGCGAATAGCGGCCGGCCAGCATCACGCAGTCGAGGTCGGCCTCCCGGGCGAAGCGGGTGCAGACCGTGGCATCGTTGACGCCGAGGCCGATCGCCCGCACGACGCCTTGCGCACGTAACTCGACGAGCGCGCGCCAGGCGCCGTTCAGCACCTCGCGGATGCGGGTGTCGAGCGCGTCCCCGTGTGCCCACGGGTCGAGGTCGTGCACGAGCGCGATGTCCACCGACGCCATGCCGAGCCGGAGCAACGACTGCTCGAGCGAACGCAGGCAGCCGTCGCGGCTGTAGTCGAAGCGGCCCTCGAACGGCAGTCCGCCGACGTAGCCGCCGCGATCGCGCACGCCCGCGGGCGCCGGCGCGTAGACGCGCCCCACCTTCGTCGACAGCACGAAGCTCGCGCGCGGCCGCCGTCGCAGTGCGGTGCCGATGCGGTGCTCGGAGAGGCCCCGGCCGTAGAGCGGCGCCGTGTCGAACAGCGTGATGCCGGCGCCCGCTGCCGCTTCGGCCGCGGTGATCGCCGTGGCATCGTCGAGCACGCCGTAGAGGTCGCCGAGCGGCGCGCCGCCGAAGCCGAGGGCGGTCACGGCGATCGCGCTGCGGCCGAGCGCGCGCGTCGGCAGCGGGGCGGGTGGCGTGGGCTCGGGCACTGCGGAGAGGGTCATCGGGTCACGGGCGCGGTTCGACGGCACATGCTACCGTGTCGTGCGGTCTCGCAGCGGGCCGCACGGGCGCCGGGCCTGCAATGCTGCCACGCCGGTGCGCCGGTCGATCGACCCCACGGAATCCGACACGATGACTTCCGGATCGCGCGAGCCTTCCCGCCACTTCTCGATGCTCCGCGGCTTCCACCTCGCGGACTTCTTCACGCTCGGCAACGCGGCGTGCGGCGTCGCGGCGATCTTCTGCGCGATGGCCTACGTCGCGGGGTCGGACCCCCGGTGGTTCTTCGCGTCCGCGGCGCTCGCGCCCGCGGCGTTCGTCCTCGACGTCCTCGACGGTCGCATCGCGCGTGCGCGCCAGCAGCACTCGACGCTGGGTCGCGAGCTCGATTCGCTGGCGGACGTCATCTCGTTCGGTGTCGCGCCGGCGGCGCTGGGTTACGCGGCGGGGCTCGACGGCGGCTGGGACTGGGTGGCGCTGATCTACTTCGTCTGCTGCGGCGTGAGCCGCCTCGCGCGCTACAACGTCACCGCGGAATCGCTGTCTGGCGGCGGCGCGAAGGTCAAGTACTTCGAAGGCACGCCGATCCCGACCAGCATCGTGCTGGTGGCCGTGCTCGCCTGGGCGGCGTGGCAGGGTCGGGTGGGCGACGCCGTCCTCGGCGGTGCGTGGACCATCGGTCCGGCCGTGCTGCATCCGCTGGCGCTGCTGTTCGTGCTGTCCGGGACGCTGATGATCAGCAAGACGCTGCGCATCCCGAAGTTCTAGTGCTGCCGGCGCGTGCCGATGTGCCTTGCCGGTCCTGCGGCGACCCACTAGCATGTCGGCGATGAGCTCCCCGTCCGCGTCCACCATGCGTCCGCTCGCCGACCGGTTCGGCCTGTCCTGCGCGACGATCACCCCCTTCACTGCCGCCGGCCGCGTCGACGACGCCCGGCTGGTCACCCACCTCGAACGCTGTCTCGCCGAAGGCTGTTCGAGCTTCACGCTGTTCGGCACGACCGGTGAAGGCTCCTCCGTCGGCCGCCGCGAACGCGAGCGCACGATGGAGCGCGTGTTCGCGCGGCTCGCGCCGGGCCTCGCGCTGGTCGGCGTGATGGCGAACGCACCCGACGACGCCGGCGAGCAGGCGAACCCGCTGCTGGACGCCGGCGGTCTTGGCGTGCTCCTCGCCCCGCCGACTTACTTCAAGGGCGTGCCGGACGCGGGGCTGTACGACTGGTTCGCGCGGGCGATCGAGGCGATGCGCGCGCCCCGCGGCGTATTCCTCTACCACCTGCCGTCGGTGACCGCCGTGCCGCTGTCGGTCGAGCTGATCGGACGCCTGAAGGCCGCTTTTCCGGGCGTGGTGGCCGGCGTCAAGGACAGTGGCGGCGAGTGGCCCTACACCGAGCGGCTGCTCGCCGCGCACCGCGACCTGCACATCCTCGTCGGTGACGAGCGCCTGCTCGCCCGTGCGGTGCGCCACGGCGGCAGCGGGGCGATCAACGGCTTCTCCAACTTCTGCACGCCGCGCTTGCTACCGATGATCGAGCGCGGAGAGGAGGTGCCCGCGGTCAGCGCGCTGGTCGACCTGCTGCTGCGCTACCCGGTCACACCCGGGATCAAGGCGCTGGTCGCGCACGTGAGCCGGGATCCGGCCTACCTGCGTGCGGCACCGCCGCTCGTCGACCTGCCTGAATCCGATGCCCGTACGCTCGCCGCGGCGTTCGACCGCCTGCCTTGAGCGTGCTCCAGGTGCGCCGCCAACCCACGGAGGAACGAACATGAAGCGACTTTCCATCGCCGCGCTGGCCATTGGCGCCACGCTCGCGGCCGGTGCGCACGCACAAACCGTCACGATCCGCTGGGGCGACGTCGTCCCGGCCACGCACCCGTCGGTGCAGATGATCGAGCGCATCGCCGCCGACGTGAAGGCGAAGTCCAACGGCCGCATCGTCATACAGGCATTTCCCGCGGGACAGCTCGGCGGCTCGCGCGACATGATCGACGCGGTGGCGAATGGCGCGCAGCAGATCGTCACTGAGGGCGCCGCGAACTTCGGCGCCTGGGTGCCGTCGATCTCCGTCGTCGAGGCGCCGTACGTCTGGCGCGACGCGGCGCATCTGCAAAAGGCGATGAGCGGGCCGGTCGGCCAGAAGTTCAACGACACCCTGGTGAAGTCGCGCGGCATGCGCATCCTCGGCACCACGTACTACGGCACGCGCCACATCACGACCACCAGCAAGGAAGTGAAGTCGCCGGCCGACATGGTCGGCTTCAAGCTGCGCGTGCCCGAGAACGACGTGTTCAAGGCGATGGCCGAGGCCTGGGGCGCGAAGCCCACGCCGATGAACTTCGGCGAGCTGTACCTGGCGCTCAAGCAGAACGTCGTCGACGGCCAGGAGAACCCGCTGCCGACGATCAAGTCCGGCAAGTTCGACGAGGTGCAGAAGTACCTGGTGCTCTCCGGCCACATCATCACGCCGCGGCTGGTCGTCGTGAACGAGGCGTTCTGGCAGGGGCTGTCGGCCGCCGACCGCAAGCTCCTCGAGGACGCGATCCGCGCCGGCATCGCTTGGCAGGACGAGGAGCTCGCGAAGCAGGAGAAGTCGCTGGTCGACACGTTCAAGGCCGCCGGCATGACCGTGATCACGCCCGACGCCAACGCATTCCGCGCACCGGTGCTCGCCAAGGTGCCGAAGATGTTCGAGTCGAAGTGGGGCGCCGGCACGTTCGAGGCGATCCAGGCCATCCGTTGACCCGTCAGCGGGGCGCCCGGGGGCGCCCCGTCCCTTCATGAGCACACTCGCCGCGTGGGCGGCGCGCGTCACCGACGCGCTGGCGATCGCCTTCTTCGTCGCGATGTTCGCCTGCGTGCTCGCGCAGGTCGTGTTCCGCTACTTCCTCGACTCGCCGCTCACCTGGAGCGACGAGCTCGCACGCTACCTGTTCGTGTGGTGTGCCTTTCTGGGCTGGGTGATCGCGGCGCGCAGGAGGAGCCACCTCGCGGTGACGATCGGGCGGGACCGCATGTCGCCGCGCGTGCAGGCCGCGCTGCAACTCGTGGGCGCGCTCGCCGCGCTCGTCTTCGCCGTCGTGCTGGTCGTCCATGGCGTCCGCATCGCCGAGCGCAACTGGGACGTCGAGACGACCGCGCTCGCGGTCACCTCCGGCGTCGTCTACGCGATCGTGCCGCTCGCGGCGCTGGCGATCGGCTGCTACGCGATCGCCGATGCCGTGGCGGCATGGACGGCGTGGCGGACGGGCGGGGTGCGGCGATGATCACGCTGATGCTCGCCGTACTGGGCGCGTGGTTCCTGTCGCTGTTCGCGGGTCCGGCCATCTACGCGGCGATGGGGCTCGCCGGCTTCGCGTTCCTCGCACTCGCGGGCGTGGCGGGCATCGTGATTCCGCAGAAGGTCGCGATGGCCGCCAACTCCTTCCCGCTGCTGGCCGCACCACTGTTCATCCTGATGGGCAACCTGATGAACGCCTCGGGCATCAGCTATCGCATCTTCGACTTCGCGAAGGCGATCGTCGGCTGGATGCGCGGCGGACTCGCCCAGGCGAACATCGTCGGCAGCGTCATCTTCGCCGGCATGAGCGGCTCGGCGGTAGCCGACGCGGCGGGGCTCGGCACCGTCGAGATCGAGGCGATGAAGCGCGAGGGCTACGACGGCGAGACCGCCGCCGCGATCACGGCCGCGTCGGCGACGATTGGCCCGATCATCCCGCCGTCGCTGCCGATGATCGTGTACGGCGTGGCCGCTGAGACCTCGATCGGTGCGCTGTTCCTCGCCGGCGTGATTCCCGGCCTGTTGATGGCGGGCGCGCTGATGCTGATGGTCCGGCACCTCGCGATCCGCCGCAACCTGCCGCGCCACCCGTTCGAGGGCGGTCGCGTGCTGTGGACCGCATTCCGGCGCGCGTTCTGGGCGTTGATGGCGCCGGTGGTGCTGTTCGGCGGCCTGTTCTCGGGCGTGTTCACGCCGACCGAAGCGGCCGCGGTCGCGGTCGTGTACGCGCTCGTGCTCGGCGTCTTCGTCTACCGCGAGTTCCGCATCGCCGACCTGCCGAAGGTCATCCTCGACACCGTCGAGACGACCGGCGTGGTGATGGCGCTGGTGATGACGGCGTCGCTGCTGGGCT
>CAYQAF010000126.1:351-6121 GCA_964415375.1 uncultured Alcaligenaceae bacterium | reverse complement strand
GGGCTGCTTGCAGTCCAGGCAGCCGATGCCGGCCGTGGTGCAGCCCTGCACCACCCACTCGCGTGTCGCCTGGTCCGAATAGATCTGGTGCAGCGGCCACACCGGGCAGTTCTCGGGGTTGCCCGGGTCGGTGCGGCGCATGCGCGCGGGATCGGTCTGCATCGTGCGGACCTTGCGGGTGACCTCCGCCGGGTCCTCGCGCATCAGGATCGCGTTGCCGTAGGACTTCGACATCTTCTGCCCGTCGAGCCCTGGCACCTTGGGTGTCGCGGTCAGGAGCGGCTGGGGCTCGGGTAGGATCACACGGCGCGAGCCTTCGAGATAGCCGAACAGGCGCTCGCGATCGCCCAACGAGAGGTTCTGCGTCTCCTCGAGGAGCTCCCGCGCCGCGACGAGCGCTTGCTCGTCGCCCTTCTCCTGGAACGCCGTGCGCAGTGTGTCGTAGCGCTTCGCCTTCTTGCTGCCGAGCTTCTTCACCGCGGCCTTGGCCTTGTCCTCGAAGCCCGGCTCGCGACCGTAGATGTGGTTGAAGCGCCGCGCGAGCTCGCGGACGAGCTCGAGGTGCGAGACCTGGTCCTCGCCCACCGGCACGAGATTCGCGCGGTAGATCAGGATGTCCGCGCCCTGCATCAGCGGGTAGCCGAGGAAGCCGAAGGTCGACAGGTCGCGGTCGGCGAGCTTCTGCTGCTGGTCCTTGTAGGTCGGCACCCGCTCGAGCCAGCCCACGGGGGTGATCATGCCGAGCAGCAGCGACAGCTCGGCGTGCTCGGGCACGCGCGATTGGATGAAGATCGTCGAGCGGTTGGGGTCG
Organism: uncultured Alcaligenaceae bacterium; assembly: GCA_964415375.1. Taxonomy (GTDB): domain Bacteria; phylum Pseudomonadota; class Gammaproteobacteria; order Burkholderiales; family Casimicrobiaceae; genus VBCG01. The sequence goes on along the minus strand of CAYQAF010000126.1, from coordinate 5,310 downwards.
AGGCCGGCGGCGAGCCAGTCGATCACCATCTCCCAGGCGCTCGCAACGATGTCGCCGGGCTCCTCGTAGTGCGTGGTAAGGGCATGCCAGTCGGCAACGAAGTACAGGCACTCGTACTCTTCCTGCAGGCGAACCCAGTTGCGCAGGGCGCCGTGGTAATGGCCGATATGCATGCGGCCCGTCGGGCGCATGCCCGACAACACGCGGTCAGCGAACATCGTTACGCGATCTCGAAGTGAAAGCGCGCGGCACCGCGGCCTAGAGGCCGATCGAGTGCCGCAGCAGTGGTTCCGCGGCGGGAACCAGCATCAGGATGAGTTTGAATCCGCCGGTCATCAGCGGTCGCATCAGGTTGTCGAGCAATCCCGCGGCCAACAGCCCGAGGATCACGAATAGTCCGAACGGCTCGATGCGCGACACCACGGCCGAGGCCGGTCCCGGCAGCAGTCCCACCAGGATTCGACCGCCGTCTAGCGGCGGTATCGGCAGCAGGTTGAGCGCAAAGAACACCAAGTTGACCAGTACTCCCACGGCCGCCATCTTCGCGAAGCCCGCGCTGCCCAGCGAACCTACCCCGACAAGCGCCACGAGCACGAGCGCCCAGGCGACTGCCTGCAGGAGATTCGAGCCCGGTCCCGCCGCGGCTACCCAGATCATGTCGCGCTTCGGATGGCGCAGGTTGCCGAAGTTGACCGGCACGGGCTTCGCCCAACCGAAGACGAACGGCACCTTGAGCAGCACCATCAGCCCCGGCACCAGGATCGTGCCTACCAGGTCGATGTGCTTGATCGGGTTCAGCGTGACGCGCCCGAGCATCTCGGCCGTCCGGTCGCCGAAGAGCTTGGCGACGTAACCGTGGGCGGCCTCGTGCAGCGTGATGGCGAGGACCACCGGCACTCCCCAGAGCACGATGGTCTCGAGAAATTCCATCGGGAGCTATTGTACCCGACTTCCGCGGGAGGAATTGTCAGTCGGCGAAGAGCCCCATCCGCGCCGGGTCGCCGCGCCCACGGCGCACCACCACGGGCGGATCCACCGCGAGGTCGATCACCGAGGTCGGCTCCGCCGAGCAGGCGCCGGCGTCGAGGATCGCGTCGAGGCGCTTCTCGAGGCGCTCCCGGATCACCTCCGGGTCGTTGAGCGGGGCTTCGTCTCCGGGCAGGAGCAGCGTCGAGGAGAGTATCGGCGCCTCGAGCTCCGTCAGCAGCGCACGCACGACCGCATGCTCGGGCACGCGCACGCCGACCGTGCTGCGCTTCGGGTGGATGAGCCGTTTCGGCACCTCGCGCGTGGCGGGGAGGATGAACGTGAACGGTCCGGGGACGCCCTGCCGCACCAGCCGGAACTGCCAGTTGTCGAGGCGCGCGAAGTGCCCCAGTTCCGCCAGGTCCCGCAGCACGAGCGTGAGGTGGTGGTGCTCGTCGACGCCGCGAATGTCGCGAATGCGCTGCACCGCCTCGTGGTTGCCGAGAGCGCATCCGAGCGCGTAGCTCGAGTCCGTCGGGTAGGCGATCACCCCGCCGTCGCGCAGGATCTCCGCCGCCTGGCGGATCAGGCGCGGTTGCGGATTCGCGGGGTGGAGGACGAAGTACTGGGCCACGGTCTAGGACGGTCGTATCTGGATTGCCGGAAGCTCCTTATGCTTCCGGGTTACAATTGAACGCTCATTATATAACCACGCGCCGATGTACTCATGCGTCGTGGCGCGAAAGCCTTGCCGCGCGCCGTCGCCCATACGACCGTGAATCTGCAGCAGCTCCGCTACCTTTGCGCGATCGTCGATCACGGCCTCAACGTGTCCGACGCCGCGGCAGCGCTCTTCACCTCGCAGCCCGGCATCAGCAAACAGATCCGCCAGCTCGAAGACGAGCTCGGCGTCGAGGTGTTCGTGCGGCAGGGCAAGCGGCTCGCCGCGCTTACGCCCGCCGGCACGATCGTCGTCGCCACCGCACGTCGGGCACTGGTGGAAATCGCGAACCTGAAACGCGTCGCCGAGGAGTTCAGGAGCGAAGACGAGGGCGAGCTCGCAATCGCGACCACCCACACGCAGGCGCGCTACGTGCTGCCGCGCGTGCTCCAGGCGTTCGCCGCGCGCTATCCCAAGGTCCGGCTGGTGCTGCACCAGGGCAACCCGCGCCAGGTCGCCGAGCAGACGGCCGCCGGCGAAGTCGACCTCGGCATCGCCACCGAGGCGTTGTCGGACTACCCTGACCTGGTCACGCTGCCCTGCTACGACTGGAACCGCGTGGTCCTCGTCCCCAACGGCCATCCGCTGGCGCGCGTGACGCCCCTCACGTTGCAAGCGATCGCGAAGCATCCGATCGTCACCTACGACTTCGCGTTCACTGGCCGCTCGCAGGCCAATGCCGCCTTCGAGGACGAGGAGCTCACGCCGAACGTCGTGCTAACCGCACTCGACGCCGACGTGATCAAGACCTACGTGTCGCTCGGCATGGGCGTCGGCATCGTCGCGCAGATGGCGTACGACGCTGACCGCGACGCGGACCTCACCTGCCTCGACGCGAGCCACCTGTTCCCGCTGTCGACGACCCGCCTCGCACTGCGACGCAACGTGTTCCTGCGCAGCTACGTCTACGCCTTCATCGGCCTCTTCGCCCCGCGCTACGACCGCGCCGCCGTGGATGCCGCGATCGACGGCGCGCGCGCACGCTCGTGACCGCGGACCCGCCGAACAGCCCGCCCGCGGCCAGGACGCGTCACTGGGGCCTCGCGGCGCTGATCGCGGCGCTGTCGATGATCGGGCCGTTCGCGATCGACACCTACCTGCCGGCGTTCGGCGCGATCCGGCACGAGTTCGCGGTCTCCCAGATCGCCATCCAGCAGACGCTCTCCGCGTACCTGCTCGCGTTCGCGCTGATGATGCTCTGGCACGGCGCGCTTTCCGACGCGCTCGGGCGGCGGCCGGTGGTCATCGCGACGCTCGCCGTATTCGCGGTCGCCACGCTCGGCTGCGCGATCGCCGGCAACATCGAATCGCTGTGGCTGTTCCGCGCGGTGCAGGGCTTGTGCGCCGGCGCGCCGATGGTCGTCGGCCGCGCGCTGATCCGCGACCGCTTCCACGGCCCGGAGGCGCAAAAGCTGATGTCGCAGGTGACGCTGATCTTCGGCATCGCCCCGGCGATCGCGCCGGTGATCGGCGGCGTGCTCCTGAACGCCTTCGGCTGGCGCGCGATCTTCTGGTTCCTGCTCGCGTTCACGCTCGCGCTGATCGCGTGGTGCCTGCGCGCGCTGCCCGAGACGCTACCGCCAACGGCGCGACAGCCGCTGCACCCGAAGGCACTGTGGCGCAACTACCGCACGGTACTGACCCGGCTCGACTTCCTGCTGCTCGCGGCGATCCCCGCGCTCAACTTCGCCGCGTTCTTCGTCTACGTCGCCGTCGCGCCGGTGTTCCTGGTCGACCTGCTCGGCGTGTCCACGCAGGGCTTCGCGTGGCTGTTCGTGCCGATGATCACGGGCATCATGATCGGCGCGCTGATCTCGGGTCGGGTCGCCGGGCGCCTCTCGCTCGAGCGCACCGTGCGCCTGGGCTATGCGTTCGCGTTCGCGGGTGTCACATTGAACCTCGCCGTCTGCGCACTAGACCTGGCGCACGTCGCGTGGCACGTGCTGCCGATCTTCGTGTTCTGCATCGGCTCGGCGATCATCATGCCGAGCGTCACGCTGATCCTGCTCGACCTCTTTCCGTCGATGCGCGGGCTCTCCTCGTCGCTGCAGGGCTTCCTGCAGTTCTCGCTCGCCGCGGTGAATGCAGGTACGATCGCGCCGTTTCTCGCCCACTCGCTCTGGTCGCTCGCGCTCGGCATGGCGACGTTCACCCTGGCCTCGTCCGCACTCTGGATCATCTATCTGCGACGCCGCCCCGCCGGCCACCCCCTCCCCTGACCCCATGATCCGATCGACGTTTGCGCTGCTGCTCGCCGTCCCGCTCCTCCTCGCCGTCGTTGCCGCACACGCCCAGCCCGGCCGGCCCAACACCGGCCTGCCAACGATGCAGCTCACGATCGGCACGCAGGTCGTCACCGCCGAGATCGCGGCCACCGACGAGACCCGGCAGATCGGCCTGATGCATCGCTTCAGCCTGCCGCCGGACCACGGCATGCTGTTCGTTCACGACGCGCCGCGGATGCTGTCGTTCTGGATGCGCAACACGTACATCCCGTTGTCGATCGCGTTCATCGACGCCAAGGGGCGCATCATCAACATCGAGGACATGGCCCCGCAGGTCGAGCGGACCACGTGGTCGACGGCACCCGCGCTCTACGCGCTGGAGATGAAGAAGGGCTGGTTCGCGCAGAAGGGCATCGGCCCCGGCGCGGAGGTCAAGGGGCTGCCGCCGGCCGCGAAGCGCTGACCGGCCCGGCGGGCCCGCCGGGCTGCAACACGGCCTCCTTTCGCCGGCGAGACCGTCCCGCGCTTCAGCGCAGCCTCCTTTTTCCGTCGAAACGGTCGCCGCGCTTCAGCACGGCCTCCTTGTACCGTCAAGACGGTCGTCGCGGTCACGCGTCGGCCGCTTCGCCGCGCGCGGCGACGGGCCCTGCGGGCCTGGCCTGCGGCCGCCGCGCTTCAGCGTAGCGCCGGCGTGCGCAACTCGAGGCTGATGTGCCGCGCGATCGTCGTGCCGAGGCGCCGCGCGACGCGATCGGGCAGGCTCTCCTCGAGCGTGAAGTCGACGACTTCCTCGGCCTTGATCACCTCGCGCGCGACCGAGTCGACGCTGCCCAGCTCGTCGGCGAGCCCGAGTTCGATCGCGCGGGCGCCGGTCCACACGAGACCGGTGAAGAGTTCCGGCGACTCCTTGATGACTCGCGCTTCCGCGATCCGAACTGGGGTGCCGCTGCGCTCTCGAACCTCACGCCAGCAGGGCCGTTCTCGGCGAATGTGCGTCCGCCGCGCGATCAGGTGTTGCTGCGGGCGTTGAACGCGAACTTCCGCGTC
>CAYQAF010000126.1:0-341 GCA_964415375.1 uncultured Alcaligenaceae bacterium | reverse complement strand
CCGGTGAAGAGTTCCGGCGGCTCCTTGAGCTTCGCGCCGCGGCCGTCGCGCACGGCCTTCACGAACTGGCCGTGCACCTCGTCGAGGATGCTGCGGATGTGCGTCTCGTCCGCGGGCGCGAGCGGACGGAACGGGTCGAGGAAGCCCTTGCGCTCGCCCGACGTGATCACCCGCCGCTCGATGCCGAGCTTGTCGATCGCACCGGTGAAGCCGAAGCCCTGCATGATCACGCCGATCGAACCGACGAGGCTCGCCTTGTCGACGTAGATCTGGTCGGCACCCGCCGCGATGTAGTAGCCGCCGGATGCCGCCATGTCCTGGACGACGGCGACCGCGGGCTT
>CAYQAF010000125.1:0-6130 GCA_964415375.1 uncultured Alcaligenaceae bacterium | reverse complement strand
CGACGGCTACGCGGTGTATGCCTCGCTTGCGGCGCTCGGCGCGATGCAGGCGGGAGGCCTGCCGCACGCGCGTTGCGTGGGTCTGATCGAGACCTGCGAAGAGTCCGGGAGCTACGATCTTCCCGCCTATCTCGACCATCTCGCGCCGCGCATGGGCGAGGTGGACTTCGTCGTCGGCCTCGATTCGGGTTGCGGCGACTACGAGCGACTGTGGGTGACGACGTCGCTGCGCGGCCTGGCGGCAGGCACGCTCGCCGTCGAGGTGTTGACCGAGGGCGTGCACTCGGGCGACGCGAGCGGCGTCGTGCCGTCGTCGTTCCGCATCGCCCGCAAGCTTCTGGACCGGCTGGAAGACGCCGGGAGCGGCCGGATCCTGCCGCCCGACTTCCACGCACCGATCCCGGACGAGCGGATCGAGCAGGCGCGCGTCGCCGCCGACATCCTCGGCGACATCGTCGTGCGCAAGTACCCCTTCGCCGGCCGCACCGCGCCGATGGCGAGCGACCGGGTCGAAGCGCTGCTGAACCGTACCTGGCGTCCCGCGCTGTCGGTGACGGGCGCAGACGGCCTGCCGGCCATTGCGAGCGCGGGCAACGTGCTCCGGCCGAGGACGGCGCTCAAGCTCTCGCTGCGCCTGCCACCGACGGTTCCGGGCGAGATGGCGACGGGGGCGATGAAGCGACTGCTGGAGGCGGACCCGCCGCACGGTGCGAACGTGCGCTTCGAGCCCGATCAGGGCGCGACCGGCTGGAACGCGCCGGCGACGGCAACGTGGCTCACTGCGGCGCTGGAGTCGGCTTCGCGCGCGTTCTACGGCAAGCCCGCCGGCGCGATGGGCGAGGGCGGCACGATCCCGTTCATGGGCATGCTGGGACGCAAGTTCCCGCAGGCGCAGTTCCTGATCACCGGCGTGCTGGGACCCCGGTCGAATGCTCACGGTCCGAACGAGTTCCTGCACGTCCCTTACGCGAAGAAGCTCACCGCGTGCGTGGCGTCCGTGCTCGCCGCCCACGCGTCGCAATCCTGATCGGGACGGTGGGCCGGCGTCGTTGCGCGATCGCAAAGGATCGCGGTAGTGTCGAGCATATCGGCGTGGTGGTGAACAACAAGGGAGGCGACGATGCTCGAATTTCTTTCGAAGAACTGGTGGGTACTGGTGCTGCGCGGCGTGTGCGCGGTGGTTTTCGGCGTGATGACCTTCATCTGGCCGGCGATCTCGATCGCGGTGCTCGTGCTGATGTGGGGCGCCTACGCGTTCGCCGACGGCATCCTGTCGATCGCGGGCTCGTTCAGGCGCAGGGACGCGGCCGGGTTCCCGTGGTGGCTGTTCATCACCGGCATCGCGGGGGTGGCTGCGGGGGTCTTCACGCTGGTCAATCCCAGGATGACCGGCCTCGCGCTCCTGTTGCTGATCGCCGCGTTCGCGATCCTGCGGGGCATCATGCAGATCGCGGCGGCAATCCGCCTGCGCCACGAGATCGAGCACGAGTGGCTGCTCGTGGTTGCAGGCATCATGCTGGTCGCGTTCGGCGTGCTGGTCGCGATCTTCCCGGGGGTGGGTGCGCTTGCCGTCGTGCTCTGGATCGCCGTGATCGCGGTCGCGATCGGCGTCCTCGAGATCACCGTCGGACTCCGTCTCAAAGGCGCGGACGTGCCGGCGTCCGGGTGACCGGTGCGGGGCGCATCGCGCGGGTCGGGAGGTTCAGTCGATCGCGGGTGAGGGCGCGGGCACGAAGCGCGCGCGCGACTTCGCCCACGTGCGCAGCAGCAACTTGGTGACGTCCGGATCGAACGCCGGCTGCGTCGGGGTTGCGCAGAGCGCCTGAAGCTCGCCGTCGTCGCGCGCCGTGCCCAGCCAGCACCAGTCGCGCAGCACGTGCACGTCGATTCGTGAGCCGTCTTCCGTGGCCTCGCGGATCAGCGCGAATCCGTCGAAGGGCCAGGCGGGAATGGCGTGCGCCGCGAGCGCCGCCGCGAGCCGCGAGTCGTGGGCGTCGGCACTCTCGACGCCTTCGCACGCACCCGCGCAGCGCCGCACCTGCCGCGCGAAACACGGGCCGGCACGGCGTTCGAGTCCCAACCGGTTCCAGCACAGCGCGTGTTCCCGGGCGAGCGCGACGAGGCACTCGCGCATCGCGCGTCGCGACGAGAACGGCCCGTAGCCGCGCGCGACCTCGTCCGGATCGACCACCGTGGCCGGAACGAACGTCGGCTCGCGCCCGGGTTCCCAGCGCATCACGCCCGCGTCCGCCTTGCGGCGCAGTGCCCGGTTGTGCGCCGGCATGCGCAACTTGACGAGCGTGGCCTCGCGCAGCAATGCGCCGAGCTCGCCTGCCGTGGGCTCGATCTCGATGCGACGGATCTCCGCCGACAGGCGCAGGTCGGTCTCGCTGCGCCAGTCGCTGCTGAAGTGCGCGGCGACGCGTTCCCGCAGATTCGTGCTCTTGCCGATGTAGAGAGGCAGCGGATTTTCGCCGTAGAACAGGTAGACGCCGGGCATCTCCGGGATCGCCTCCAGGGCGTCGGCCGGAAGTTGCGGCGGGAGGCTCGGGATCTTCAGGATCCGCTGCACCGCCTCCTCGACGACGCCGGCCGTACGGCACGCGTAGAGGGCCTGCGCGAAGAGCCACAGTGCCCGGGCATCGCCCAGGGCCCGGTGGCGCTCCGCGACGAGCAGGCCGTGCCGCTCGATCACGGCATCGAGGCCATGCGAGGAGGCTTCGGGGAAGAGACGGCGCGACAGCTTCACCGTGCACAGCACGCGCGCGCTGAACGACCGCGACGCGCGCGCGAAGGCGTGCTTGAGAAACCCGTAGTCGAACCGTGCGTTGTGAGCAACGAAGACGCAGCCTTCGAGCCGGCTCATCACCTCGCCGGCGATCGATGTGAACGTCGGCGCGCCGCGGACCATCGCATCGGTGATGCCGGTCAGTGCCTGTATGACGGGTGGGATCGGCACTTCGGGATCGACGAGCGTCGACCACTCCGCGACCCTGGGTGGGCCGCCCCCCGGATCGGCGTCGACGCGCACGATGCCGATCTCGGTGATGCCATCTTGCGCGGCGCGCATGCCCGTCGTTTCCAGGTCGACGAAGGCGATCGCCGGGGCAAACAGATTCATGTCAGTCCCGATGGGCCGTCCCAAGGGACTGGCCCGCCCCCTCGGGGGGCAGCGAGCGAAGCGAGCGTGGGGGTCGTTTCATTCGGGTCTAACCAAGGGGGTCTTGACAGGACGAACGGACGTTCGCTATGGTACACGCATGTCGAACGATCGTTCCTACCTCGCCCGGTTGCAGGACTACTACACCGAGCATCGGGCGCTGCCTTCCTATGCGTCGATCGGGGCGCTGCTCGGCTTGCGGTCGAAGTCCTCGGTGGCGGCGCTGGTCGCACGTCTCAAGCTCGCGGGATTCGTCGAATCCACGCCGGACCGCCGACTCGCCCCGACGCGCCGTTTCTTCGCGCGCCCGCTCGCAACCAACCCGGTGCGTGCCGGGCTGCCCGAGGCCGCCGACGACACCGAGGCCGATGCGCTCACGATCGACGACTACCTGATCGAACGCCCCTCCGAGACCGTGCTGATCCGCGTCAAGGGCGACTCGATGATCGACGCCGGCATCCTCGAAGGCGACCTGGTCGTCGTCGAGAAGCGCCACGATGCCCGCAAGGGCGAGATCGTTGTGGCGATCGTCGACAGCCAGTTCACGCTGAAGCGCCTCGACGTCGACCGCGGGGAGTTCATCCTGCGCGCCGAGAACAAGGGCTACGCGCCGATTCGCCCGGAAGGCGCACTCGAGATCTTCGGCGTCATGGTGGGGCTGGTGCGCAAGCTCTAGCTCACGCCGCGACCGCAGCCACTTCGACGAGGCAGTCGTAGAACGTCGCGGCTCGGCCCAGGTCCGTCAGCGCCTGGCTGGTCACCGCATTCGCGTTTTCGCCGCCCGGGGCCAGTTTCCGCCACCAGATCGACGGCGCGACCACCACGCCCGGGCGGGCGCGGTCGGTGACCGCGGCGTTCGCGACGAACGCGCCGCGGTCGTTGTGCACCTTCACGCTCGTGCCGTTGACGATGCGACGCGGTGCGGCGTCGTCCGGGTGGATCAACAGGCGCGGCGAGCGCTCCTCGGCCACGAACGACGGCAGGTTCGCGAACGACGAGTTGAGGAAGTTGCGCGCCGGCGGCGAGATGAAGGCGAGCGGGTAGCGTGCCGCGCGCGCGGGATTGGTGAGTCGGGATTCGCGCGGCAGCACCACGGCCGGCAGCGGGTCCTCGCCCTGCGCACGCATCGTCTCCGACCAGAACTCGCACTTGCCCGATGGCGTCGGGAAGCCGCCGTCCGCGAACGGCGCGTAAGTCACGTCGACGGCAAGGCGATGGAAGCCCCGCTGCACGAGCGAGTCGAACGTGATGCCCTGCATGCGTGGTGCGCTCCAGTCGAAGGCCACGCGGGCCAGGGTCTCGTCCGTATCCGACAGGCAAGGATCGTCGAAGCCCATGCGCGCGGCGAGACGCCTGAACACCTCGGTGTTCGGCAGCGCCTCCCCCAGTGGCGTGATCGACGGCCGGTTCGCCTGCACGTGGAGGTGGCCGTACGAAGCGTGCACGTCGAAGTGCTCGAGCTGCGAGGTCGCCGGCAGCAGGATGTCGGCGTAGTCGGCCGTGTCGGTCTGGAACAGGTCGTGCACGACGCAGAAGAGGTCGTCGCGGGCGAAGCCGCGCGTGACCTTCGCCGACTCCGGGGCGACCGCCAGCGGGTTGCTGTTGTAGACGAAGATCGCCCGTACCGGAGGCTCGGCCGCCGTCAGCGCGTCCCCGATCGCGGACATGTTGATGGTCCGCGGCGTGCCGCGGATCAGGTCGGGGCGTTCCAGCGCCTGCGTGTCGACCGGATAGGTGCCCGATGACGACAGCAGCGCGCCGCCCGCGGGATCGCGCCACGCGCCGGTGAGCGCCGGCAGGCAGGCCACGGCGCGAACGGCGTTGCCGCCGCCGGCGACGCGCTGCATGCCGTAGTTCAACCGGATCGCCGCCGGCCGTGTCGTGCCGTAGTCGCGGGCCAGCGATTCCACCTGCCCGGCCGGGATGCCGCAGGTCGCGGCGACGCGCGCCGGCGTCCACTCCGCGGCCCGCGCGGCGAGCGCCTCGTAGCCGACGGTGTGGCGGTCGACGTAATCGCGGTCGACGAAGCCATCGCGGATCAGCACGTGCATCAGTCCGTAGGCGAGCGCCGCGTCGGTGCCGGGCATCAGCGCGACGTGCTCGTGACACTTCTCGGCCGTCGCGCTGCGGTAGGGATCGATCGCGACCAGCTTCGCGCCACGCCGCTTGGCTTCCTGCGCGCGCGTCCAGAAGTGCAGGTTGGAGGCGATCGCGTTGCTGCCCCAGATCAGGATCAGCTTCGACTCGGCGAAGCGCTCGACGTCCATGCCCATCGCCGCGCCGACGACCGACACCCAGCCCGCCTTGCCGGCCGTCGCGCAGATCGTGCGGTCGAGGAGCGTGGCCCCCAGCCGATGGAAGAAACGGCGATCCATCGAGGCGTACTGCAGCAGGCCCATGTTGCCGGCGTAGCTGTACGGCAGGATCGCCTCCGGGCCGTGCGCGTCGGCGATCTCGCGAAAGCGCGTGGCGATCGTGTCCAGCGCCTCGTCCCAGGAGATTCGCGCGAAGCGGCCATCGCCCTTGCGTCCGATGCGCCGCATCGGATGGAGCACACGTTCCGCGGAGTAGGTGCGCTCGAGATAGCGGGCAACCTTGGTGCACAGCGTGCCGTGCGTCGGCGGATGGTCCGGGGCGCCGCGCACTTCGACGGCACGACCGTCCTCGACCGTCACGAGCATCGCGCACGTGTCCGGGCAATCGTGCGGGCAGGCGCCGCGCACGACGAAGCGGCCGGTGGTCGGGGGAGGATCGAGTGGCATCGCGCGTCCGTCGCAATGGTCGCGCTATTCTACGCATCGTCTCCACACCCGTTCCTCCCGCGCACGATGGCCATTGCAGCGATGCCCCGCCTGGGGATGGGAACCTGGCACATGGGCGAGCGGGCGCGCTCGCGTGCCGCGGAAGTGACCGCGCTGCGCGCGGGTCTCGACCTCGGTCTGACGCTCGTCGACACCGCCGAGATGTACG
>CAYQAF010000124.1:0-6148 GCA_964415375.1 uncultured Alcaligenaceae bacterium | reverse complement strand
TCCGGCCCGTGCACACGCAGCGACCCGCTGGCGCCGGGAGCGAGCCATCCGGTAGTCACGCTGACGGTCAACGTCGCGGCGAATGCGCCGTCGCCGGTCGTGAACCTCGTGGCGGTGCAGGGAGGCGGCGACGGCAACGGCGCCAACAACTCGGCGAGCAGCGTCGTGAACCTCGGCCCGCCTCCGGGCGTGACGCCGATTCCCGTGAACGAGCCGGCGATGCTGGTGCTGCTGGCGGCGCTGCTGGCGCTGCTCGGTGGCTGGCGAATGCGCGGCGCGCGCATCCGCTGAAGCTGCTGCCTCCCGGGCACGCGCGCGCCGGTGCTCGCCAAGCGCGATCCCCGCTCGCTTACGCTCGCCAAGTACCCCCCACGCGGGGCACCCATGGCCCTGCGGCGACCCCTGGACATCCCCGCTTCCCGTCGGTCCGGGGCCGTTCAAGGCGTGGTACCTTCGCAGCCGCAGCGATAGGGGCGTTGGATTTGCCATGTCTTGTCACTCGTGAGCCGGCGGGCCGCAAGGCGCGGCATCGCTGTCCGTCCCGAAGAGCTGCCGTGGAGGCGGAGAACCGGGTCCTGTTTTCAGAGGAGTTGCTGCGTGAACGACGAATCGCATACCCCCAAGCGCGCGGTTGCGGCAGTCCTGCGCGACGCGTTGCAGCGCCAGCGCGCGGCTTACCTCGCGCACCCGGTACCGAGTCTCGCCGAGCGTCGTTCCGACCTGCAACAACTCGCGCGCTTCGTGCAGGAAAACCGACAGGCGATCATCGAGGCGATCTCGGCGGACTTCGGCCACCGCTCCAGTCACGAGACGCTGCTGCTTGAAGTGACTCCTTTCCTGGCCGGAATCCGCCAGTGCCTGCAGCATGTGCAGCGCTGGATGCGCCCGCAGCGGCGTCACATCGAGCGCCTGACTTACGGCCTGGCGAAGAACGAGGTGATCCCGCAACCGCTCGGGGTGGTGGGCGTCATCGTGCCCTGGAACTTCCCGCTGCTCCTGAGCATGGTGCCGCTTGCGAACATCTTCGCGGCCGGCAACCGGGCGATGGTGAAGATGAGCGAAAGCTCGCGCCATCTGGCCGCGCTGCTGATCGAGCGCGTGCCGAACTACTTCCCGCCGGAGAAGCTGCAGTTCTTCGACGAGACGGGCGGCGTCGGGATCGAGTTCTCCAGGCTGCCGTTCGACCACCTGATCTTCACCGGGTCGGGCCCGACGGGGCGGGCCGTCATGGCCGCCGCAGCGCAGAACCTGTGCCCCGTGACGCTGGAACTCGGCGGCAAGGCGCCGGCCGTCGTCTGCGACGACTTCGAGCTCGAGGTTGCCGCGGAGCGCATCCTGTTCGCCAAGTTCTCGAGCGCCGGCCAGATCTGCACCACCGTCGACCACGCCTATCTGCCCGAAAGCAAGGTCGGCGCGTTCGTCGATCTGGCGCGCGAGATCGTGGGTCGTCGCTACGGCACGCTCGACTCCCCGGACTACACCAGCATCATCAACCGCGCTTCGTACGACCGGCTTGTCCAGGCCCTCGACGAAGCCCGCTCGCGCGGGGCACAGGTCATTTCGCTGCTGCCCGGTGCGGCGTTCGACGAGGCGCGGCACCGCATCGCGCCCCACATCGTGCTCGGCGCGCCTAGCGACACGGCCTTGATGAGCAGCGAGATCTTCGGCCCCATCCTCCCACTGGTCGGCTACCGGGACCTTGGCGAGGTGATCGACCGCATCAACGCCGGACCGCGGCCGCTGGCGCTATATCCCTTCAGTCACCGCAAGGACCGCGTGTCCCAGCTCATCGAGCGCGTCATGTCGGGTGGCGTGTCGGTCAATGACGCCGTGCTGCATGTCGGCCAGGACGATCTCCCGTTCGGCGGAGTGGGCGACTCGGGGATGGGCCACTACCACGGCTACGAAGGCTTCCTGACCTTCTCGAAGCTGCGGCCGGTGTTTCGCCAGGCGCGCTGGTCGACCATGAAGCTGCTGTCGCCGCCCTACGGCAAGCTCGCCGATCGCCTGCTCGCGTTCATGACCCGTTGAGAGCCGCGGCGCCAGGAGCTGACCAGATGGAGATGACTTACGCCCTCAGTCGGCTGAGGGTGGCCGCCACCGCAGCCATCCTTCCGCGCCTGCACATTCCCACCCCGCTCACCTACGTTGGCGCCGACTCGTCACTGTCGTTGTGCCAGATGATCGCCGGCTCGGGGTTGAAGCGCATCCTGGTCGTGACCGACAGTGCACTGCTGTCGCTGGGGTTGGCGGACCGGATGTTCCAGGTGCTGCGCTCGGCCGGTGTCGAGGTGGAGATCTTCAGTGACGTGGTGCCCGACCCCGGGTACGCGCTCGTGCTTGCCGGCGTCGAACGCCTCGAGAAGTCGCGCGCGCAGGCCATTCTTGCGATCGGCGGGGGCTCGCCGATCGATTGCGCCAAGGCCATCAATCTCAGCCACGCCAACCGCTGTCACCCGAAGAAGCTCGCGGGCGTGTGGCTCTATGCGGGTTCGCGCCAGCGCGGGCTGCCCTTCTATGCCGTGCCCACGACCGCCGGCACCGGATCGGAAGTGACGATGGCGGCCGTGGTGTCGGACGAGCAACGGGGCGTGAAGATCTCCATCATCGACCCCAAGCTGCTGCCCGGGGCCGTGGCCCTCGACCCCAAGCTCACGCTGGGCCTGCCGCCGGCGGTGACGGCAGCCACCGGCATGGACGCCCTGACTCACGCGGTCGAGGCCTATGTGTCGGCGCTGGCCTACACGCAGACCGACGATTGGGCGGTCGCGGCGACGCGCCTCATCCTCGCCAACCTGGAGACGGCGCACCACGACGGAAGCGACATGCAAGCGCGCGAGGCGATGCTGCTCGGCTCCTACCTGGCGGGCATGGCCTTCACCCGCGCCGGCGTGGGCTACGTGCACGCGATCGCGCACCAGCTCGGCGCGCTGTATCACCTGCCGCATGGCCTGGCCAATGCGATCGTGCTGCCCTATGTGCTCGACTATTCGCTGCCGCGCTGCAAGCGCCGCCTGGCGCAGCTGGCGCGCCTGGTGGGCCTGCCCGCTGAAGGGCGGGGCGACGACGAGTTGGGCGCCGCTTTCGTGGCAAGGGTCAGGCAGCTCAACGCGGCGCTGTCGATCCCGCCCACCGTCGAGGCGCTGCGCAAAGAGGATTTCGACCGCATTGCCGACAACGCCTTCGCCGAAGCGCACGGCACCTACGGCGTCCCGCGCTATCTCGGGAGACCCGAAGCGCACGCCCTCCTGGGCCGCCTGCTGACCGTCGCGCAGGGGCCGACGCCATGAACGCGTCGGTCACCGAGGCGGCGGCCGAGGTGTGGCGCTGATCAAGAATGGGAGCCTCGGCCGTGGCGAAAGCACCATCGAAGGCGCAGATCCGGCTGGCTCGGCTGGTCGTCGCGCTGGCGGTCGCTGGGGTCGTCATCGGCCTGGTGATGTACGGCATATCCGGTGAGGTTCTCATGCGGATCTGGCAGAACATGCTCGATCGTCCGAGTGGGTCATTCGGCTTCCGCTTCGTTCTCCAGCCCGTCATGGCAACGATAGCCGCATTGCGCGATGGCATCAGCGACGCGCGCACGGGGCGTGCGCCGCTTCTGCGGACCATTCTCACCGACCCGGAGCAGCGCCGCGGCCGGCTGGACGAGGCCCTGATCGCCACCGCACGGATCATCCTTCTCGGGCTGGCGATGGATACGGCATACCAGTTCATCGAGTTCGAGACCTTCCATCCCGCCGAAACGGTGATCATTGCGGTGTTGCTCGCCTTCGTGCCCTATGTGGTCTTGCGTGGCCTGGTCACGCGAATCGCGCGCCGCTGGGTCGGCAACCCGTCTGCCGGCGGCAGCCGGTGATCCCGGGAAGAGCAGCGGACCGATGACGGAGTCGACGCGCCTGCAACGGCTTCAAGCGGCGGCCAAGCGCCTGAAGCCCGAACGTGGTCATCTCGTGGCCGATATGGTCGCCGCGCTGACCTTCGCCGTGGTCAACGTGCCGCAGGCCATGGGGCACGCGCTGCTGGCGATGGTCAACCCGGTGCTCGGCATCTACACGCTGATGATCGCGGTGCCGGTCGGCGCCATCTTCTCGAGCTCGGTCTTCATGAACGTGTCGACCACCGGTGCGCTCTCCGTCGCGGCCGGGGTTGTGCTGCTGGAGTTTCCCGCCGGCCAGAGGGCCGAGGCGCTGATCGTTCTGGTGCTGCTGGTGGGGGCGATCCAGTTGCTGGCCGGGCTGTTCCGGCTGGGCTTCCTGGTCCGTTTCGTCTCCAACGCGGTGATGACCGGTTTTCTCAACGGCGTGGCCGTGCTCATCATCCTGGGCCAGTTGAGCGACCTGACGGGCTACCGAAGCAGCTTTTCGAACCGCGTGGCGCAAGCGCTGGACCTGATGTTGCGCATTGGCCAGATCGACCTCTACGTCACCATCATTGGCGTCTTCTCCCTGGCGCTGATCGTCGCGCTGCTGTGGCACAAGGCCTTGCAGCGCTTCGCGTTCATCATCGCCATTGCCGTGGCCACCGTGCTGTTGCTGCTGCTGACCCTGCCGGCCCTGCCCACAGCCGCCAACTTCGCTGCAGTTCCGACGGTCGGCAACATTTCGGCCATCCCGCGCGAGCTGCCGCAACTGGCGCTGCCCCAGTTGTCGCTTGTGCTCACTCTCTTGCTGCCGGCCTTGTCCATCGCCATCATCGGTCTGGTGCAGGGCGCAGGCGTGAGCCAAGGCACGCCCAACCCCGACGGCCGCTATCCGGAAGTCTCGCGCGACTTCCTCGGCCAGGGTGCTGCCAACATCGCCACCAGCATCGTCGGCGGCATCCCGGCCGGAGGCTCGGTCTCGGGCACGGCGCTGATCATGGGCGCCGGGGCCCGGTCGCGCTGGGCGAACATCCTCGTCGGCGTGTTCGTGGCCTTGATCGTGCTGCTCGCCGGGCCGCTGGTGGAGCTGGTGCCCATGCCCGCGCTGGCCGCGTTGCTGATCGTCGCCGGATTCCAGGGCCTGCGGACGGAGCAGGCGGTGATGGCCTGGAAGACCAGCCGGATCTCCAGGCTGGTCATGCTCTTGACCTTCCTCGCCACCTTGAGCATCCCGTTGCAGTATGCGGTCTTGCTCGGTGTGGTCCTGAGCATCCTGCTCAACACCTTCCGCCAGTCGAACAAGGTGTTCGTCACCCAGTGGGTCCTGCAACCGGAAGGCTTTCCGCTGGAACAGATGCCGCCCAAGATCCTGCCCAGCCACCAACTCACCGTACTGCATGTCTATGGCAGCCTGTTCTTTGCCGCCGCCAAGAGCATGGAAGAGATGCTGCCGGCGGTCGGCGACACCAAGCGCGCCGTAGTGGCCATCAACCTGCGTGGCAAGAGCGAGATCGGCAGCACCTTCGTGACGGTGCTGCAGCGATACGCCTTTGCGCTGAAGGCACGGCAGAGCAAGCTGATGCTGGTTGGCGTGGATCCGCTCGTCCGCGAGCAGCTGGCCAAGACCGGCGTGCTCGCGCTGATTGGCGACGAAAACGTCTTCGTCGCCACGCCACAGCTCGGTGAGGCGCTCAACCAGGCCGTGAAGTCGGCCAACGCGTGGCTGGGCCAGCCCCCCGGCGGCGCTGCGCCCGAAAAGGCCCAGCAAGCGATCGAGTGAAACCATGCCTGCCGTAGCCGATCCCACTGCGTTGCCGTCGCCGCCGACCGCGAACGCGCCGCCGGCCTTTCACCTGCTGGCCAAGCCGAGCGGCTCCACCTGCAACATCGACTGCACCTACTGCTTCTTCCTGTCCAAGGAGTCGCTGTACCCGAACGACAAGCATCGCATGTCCGAGGCCACGCTCGAGGCCTATCTGCGGCAGTTGCTCGAGTCGCACCGCACGCCGCAGGTGACGGTGGCGTGGCAGGGCGGCGAGCCGACGCTGATGAAGCTCGACTTCTTCCGCCGTGCGGTCGAACTGGTCGAGCAGTTCCGCCAGCCCGGCCAGACGGTGCAGCACACCTTCCAGACCAACGGCCTGCTGCTCGACGACGACTGGTGCGCGTTCTTCAAGCAGCACAACTTCCTCGTCGGCCTGAGCGTCGACGGTCCGCGCGAGCTGCACGATACCTACCGCGTCGACCGCCGCGGCCAGGGCACCTTCGACCTGGTGATGCGCGGCT
>CAYQAF010000123.1:0-6165 GCA_964415375.1 uncultured Alcaligenaceae bacterium | reverse complement strand
CCTTCGGGATCACCAGCGTGTGGCCGTCGGCCTGCGGCATCACGTCCATGAACGCGAGCGTGTGCTCGTCCTCGAAGACCTTGTGGGCCGGGACCTCGCCACGCAGGATGCGGGCAAACACGTTGTTGCGGTCGTAGGCCATAGCCCGCTCCCCGCGGTGGCACCGTCGGTCACCGGAGTATAGCCAGCGAGGCCGTGGTTGCCGCATGGGCATTCGACCAAAGGATGACTCAGCGGGGGGTTGACGCACCCGTTGCTGCGCTGCGGTATCGGGCGGCGTCGGCCGGTCGGCCCCAGGCCGTGTAGAGCTCGGCCAGCCGCTGGCGGCCGCGCACGTCGAGACCCGGGATCGAAGCGCCGGCGAGCGCCGGCTGGCTCTTGAGCAGCAGCTGCTCGGCGGACGCGAAGTCACGGAGCTTTACCAGCGCGGCCCCTTCGACATTGACCGCCACCGCAACCTGCCAGTGATCCTCCGGCAGGCTGGCCCGGAGGATCCGCTGGGCCTCCGCCGCGAGGGCCTGGGCCTCCGCATACCGGCCCGTAGCCAGCATCAGGTTGGCCTTGACGGTCAGCGTGCCGGCCACCTGCGGATGCTCCCTGCCGAGCGCCTGCTCGCGGATGGCAAGGCTTCGCTGCAGCAACTCGCCCGCTTCCGCGTACTGCCCAAGGTCGATGAGCCAGTACGCGAGGCTGGCGCTGACGCCCGCGACGTCCGGGTGATCCGCGCCCAGCGACTGCTGGTACGACTCGAGCACGTGCCGCAGCAGCGCGACGGCGCCCTCGAGGTCGCCGCGGCGATACAGCAGCCAGGCGAGGTTATTCTCGTTGAGCGCGACCTCCGGGTGGTCTTCGCCGAGCAGCTTGCGGTTCATGGCCAGCGCCTCGGTGTAGGCGCTCTCGGCCCCGGCGAAGTCGCCGCGCGATTGCAGCGTGTAGCCGAGGTTGTTCAGGTCGGTGGCGATGGTGGGGTGCGAGTCGCCGTAAAGGCGACGCCTCAGCGCGAGCGACTCCCGCTGCAGTTGCTCCGCCTCGTCGTACTTCTGCTGGTCCATCAGCGCCCAGGCGAGATTGCCCATTGCGTGCGCCAGCAGCGGATGGCCGTCGGGGTGCATTTCGCGTCGCATCGACAACGCCAGCCTGAGGCTCGGCACCGCCTGGTCGTAGTCGCCGCGCTCGTAGAAATTGATGCCGAGCGCCTCGATGCTCGCCGCGACGTCCGGGTGCCTGGGCCCGAAGTGCGCGCGGCGGATCCGCAGCGCGTCGCGGATCAGCGGTTCGCCCTCGGTGTAGCGGCCCGTCTCGGACATGACCTCGGCGAGCGCCATCTGCGTCTCGGCCACCTCGGGGGAATCCGGTCCGTGCACGCGACGCCGATCGTTGAGCGCCGCCTGCAGGTATTTCTCGGCCTCGGGGTAATTCGCCTGCAGCGTCAACACCTCGCCGAGCTGGTTGAGGCTGCGCGCGACGTCCGGATGATCGCCGCCCAGGACCCGGCTGCGACCGGCGTAGGCCTGGCGCAGCAAGCGGGCCGCCGGCTCGTAGAGTCCAAGTCCGGTGTAGACCGTGCCCATGGTGTCCATCAGCGTCGCCTGGATCGCCGGCTGGTCGGCGAGATCGGTCTCGATCCGCCGGGCGCCGAGATCGAGGATCTCCCGCGCGGTGATCGAATTGCCGAGCGCCTCCGATGGGTCGGAGACCTTGAACAGGTCCACCATGAAGCGGGTCGTCTGGCGGGCCGTCTCGGCCTCGGCCTCCGCCCGCACCCGCTGTCGCTCGGCCTCGTTGCGCGCCAGCCAGGCGGCTCCGGCGAGCGTCGAGGTGATCGCCATGCCGGCCAGCGAAGCCGTGACGAGCAGCATCATGCGGCGGTGGCGGCGATGCGCCTCGCGCTGCTTCAACTCGTCGAGCGGGATGTCGAGCAGGCCGGCAATGAGCTTCAGCTTGGCGTCGTTCTTGCCGTCCTTGCCGGCGCGCGCGTCCGCGGCAATCGGCTCCGAGCGCTCGTCGGACAGCTGGCCGTCCGGGCCCATGCGAAAAATCAGCGCGTTCGGAAAGCACTCGTCCGCGGCCGTTTCCGGCTTGGCCGAGGCACCCGGCTCGCCGGCGATGATCAGGCAGAAGACCCGGTCCTCGCGCCCGAGTCGCTTGAAGGTGAGGATCTCCTCGTTGACCCAGCGCGACCGCGCCGCTGTCGGCGAGCAGATCACGATCTGCGCCGCGGACTGCTGCAGCGCGAGGGTCAGCTTGTCGCCGAGGTTGGTTGCGGAGGCGAGCTCGTCGCGGTCGCGGAAGACGGGCGCGAGGCGTTCCGGGATTGGTCCGAATGCCGTCTCACGGCCGACCAGGTGGCGCGGTATCCGGTAGGTTTCGAGCGCCTTGTGGAGCCACCCGGCCCACTTCGAGTCGGCGTGGCTGTAGCTGATGAAGGCGCGGTACTTGAACGACGCGGTCACCGTTCGCGTCACCTCACTCAAGGCGTCGGCTGCGAGAAGCCCCCCTGCGGGACCGACGGCAGGAAGCGCTCGACGTAGACGTGCCACAGCGTTTCCGATCGTGCCTTAAGGCCGCCGATGCGGTTCGCGGGATCGCGGGTCGCCGAAGCCGGCCCGATCGCCGCCAGCTGGGAACGGTATGCGGAGAACTGGGTCTCGAACGACTGGCAGTTCTGGTCCACTGCGCTGGTCTTGGGCTGCCGCGTGGCGCCAATGCACTTCGCCAGCTTGTCCTCGGCGTTCAGCAGCGTGCTGCCGAGGCTCGAGCACACTGAGTCGGACAGCGGGTCACTGGTGGCGGTATCCACGCCGCTCGGGCAGGCCAGCTCGGTCTGCGCGAGCTTCAGGTCCTGGAACAGCTTGGCGACCAGGCGCGCAAAGATGTCGTCCTGGTCATCCCCGCCGGGAATCGGGTTGTAGGCAATCTCGAGGTCGTAGGCAATCATCGAGAAGCCGGTGCCCTTGCTCTTGAGCGGATTGCGGCAGCCGGTGTTGATGATCGTATCGACGTAACGGTACTTGTTCGGCGCCATCGTGCCGGATGCGCTCTCGTACTGCGGCGCGAGCCCGTACGGCCCGCCCGGCGCGATGTAGCGCTCGGACACCCAGGTCGCGACGTCCCAGCGCAGCAGGTCGCCCAGTGGAGTCTCCGGCCCGTAGCCGAGCACGCATCCGAGTTGGGAATCGGCGAGCTTCTGGATGTCGAACTCGAGCTCGAAGACGTTCTTGAACACGACGCCGGGTTCGGGAATCGCGAAGATCGCTCCAAACCTGTAGTTCTTCGTGGTCGACGACTGGCCGCGGTACTGCGGCGAGATCAGCAGCGGCGGCAGCCCGGGCGGCGGCGTGTCGGTCGCCGGAAACTGGCTCGTGATGTCCGGTGGCAACAGCCTGGCGACGTCGAGGTACTGCTCCGCGGCAATCGCCGGCTTGCCCGGGGGCGTGAAGACCGCACCCTTGCCGACGCAGTCCGGATCGTTCGGCACGTACCGGCAGTCCGGGATGTTGCGAACCTGATACAGGACCATGCGCGACTCGGGCGAGTTGAGCTCCACGGCGAACAGGGACGCCGCCGGCTCGTTCATCTCGTTCGCGATCAGCGTGCACGAACCGACGCACTCGATCAGGTTGATGACGATGCCGGGTGCGACTGTCGCGCCGTCAGGCGGATACGTGCCGGAAACCGTAACGGGCGCGTCCGGGTCCGGATTGTCGTATGCGGTGGCGAGCGTCAGGTCGGCGCCGAGGCTGCTGCTGTCGTCCGGCACGTTGACGAGGCCCATGAACGGCGGGCCCGCCGGCTGCAGGGCCATCACCTGGCAGTAGTTGCGATCGGTCACGTACACGCGGCCCGACTTGGCGCTCGCGGCGATCCCATAGCGTTGTGCCGAAGCGTCGCACTGCTCGGGCATGGGCGCCGTCGGCGCGTCACGCTCGTCCGGGACGTTGAAAGCCTCGATCGTCGTCGCGGGAGCGAACTGATCGGTCTGGCGCGCCAGCACGCGGCCCGTCGAGGACATCGCGAGCAGGAAGTTATCGGTCTGGTCGCCCGTCGACTCGCCGTTGGCAACCTGCAGCAGCGCGAGGTCCAGCAGCGCCTCCTTAGTGCCGAGGCCCCACGCCGTTTTTCCGGCGACGAGATCGACCGGCGTCGCGTTCGGACTCGTGCTGAAGTACGTGACCGCATTGCGCACGTCGAGGCCCAGCACGCCGCCTGCAGGCGCACCAGTGCCGGCATCGAACCGCTCCGCTTCCTCGCCCTCGACGACGACCAGCTTGTATAACAGCGGGCGTCCGGACGCGTACGGACGGAAGCAGTACCGCGCAGGCACGCCATTCGTCGGGCTCAGCGTCGAGCCCTCGCTGCAGGCGCCGTCCGCGTCCTTCCGAACCAGCTTGATCAACTGGTAGGCGCTACCGCGCCGCCCCGAGATCCAGACGTCGCCATTCTGCGCGACGGCGATCGCACTGCACGGGTCGCCGCGCTTGGCATCGAGCTGCAGCGCACTGTTGGCACAACTGAACTCGACCTGGCCCGGCCCGCCGTCCGCGGGATCCTGCCAGCGCCGCACGTCACGTCCATCGAGGCAATACAATCCGCGCGAGCCGTTCAGCTGGCAACTGCCGAGACCAGCCGACTCGACGAGGTTGAAGTTGGCGAAGTCCGGCGGGCGCTCGTCGGCCGCGTCGAACTTCATCTCGAGCGCCGTGCCGCGGTTGAAGACCGCCACCCGATCGAGCACCTGCTGGATGACCTGGGTTTCGGCTCGCGCGTGACCACCCAGGCTCGCCAGCAATGCGACCGTGGCCGCCGAAACGGCAGCGATGCCAAATCGAGTCATTTTCCTTCTCCATCCGTCAGCGTTTCCGCGGACCGGACATGCCCTGTCCGCCGCGTGCTGTTTCTTGTGGATTCGAGCCCTGCGCGACCGATGATACCAGCCGCCCTGCCGTGGGACGTGACATTTCGGCCGCGCGCCAAGCTGGCGGCAACCTGCCCGCCCGTGACAAACGCCCGCATTGTCGCTTATGGTGAGTGACGGTTCCTCATTCAGGAACCCATACAACGAAAACGACGAGAGGGGGAATCCGGATGGCTGCGTCGTCGACGCAACAGTCGCTGCTGCTTGCAGTCCAGCGTGGTTTCGGCCTGCCCGAGCAGGTGGCGAGCGCGCTTGCCGCGGAACTCGAGCCCATGGTCTGCCGCGGTGGAGACTGGCTGTTTCGCCAGGGGGACCCTGGCGACGAGCTCTTCTTGCTGGTGCGCGGCCGGTTGCAGGTCTGGATCGACGCGCCCGAGCCTGGCGCAGGATCCCGTTGCGTGGCCGAAGTCGGCCCGGGCGAAACCGTCGGCGAGATCGGCATGCTGAGCGGCGGCGCACGGTCGGCCGGCATCCGGGCGACCCGGGACAGCCTGCTGCTGCGCATGGGCGCGACGGCGTTCGACCGGCTGTCGCAGCGCCGGCCCGAGCTGACCCGGCAACTCGCCGGCAGCATTGCGACGCGCCTGCGGGACCGGACGGCGGGCGTCACGTCGGTTCGCCGATCCTTTCGGACGATCGCGCTGTTGCCTCTCGACCCCGGTGCCGCGACCCGTGACCTCGCGGATCGGCTCGTCGCAGCGCTCGCCCGGCGTGGCGCGGCGCGCGCGCTCTCCGCTGCCGACCTGGTTGAAGTCGACGGTATCGAGCTTCCCTCCCGCGTCGGCGCGCCCGTGACTGCGGGACTCGTCGACTGGCTGGCCCAGCAGGAAGACCAGCATCGTTATGTCATATACGTCGCGGATCCGGGCGCGACCCCCTGGACGGACGTTGCACTGCGCCACGCCGACCTCGTGCTGCTGGTCGCAGACGCAGCATGCCCGACGATGCGGCGGGAATGGGAATCACCGCTGCTTGACGCCCCGCACGGTCCGGTGGCCCCGCAGGCCCTGCTGTTGCTGCATCGCGGCAGCCCGGACACGTTGACCGGCACCGCGGCGTGGCTCAGGGATCGCCACACGGATTTCCATCTGCACCTGCGCGAGGGCGTCCCGGCCGACTTCGCGCGGCTCGCGCGGATCCTCGACGGCTCCGCGCTCGGGCTGGTGCTCGGCGGCGGGGCGGCGCGCGGCTTCGCACACCTCGGTGTCTACAAGGCACTGGTCGAGGCGGGACACGCGATCGACTGGGTC
>CAYQAF010000122.1:0-6168 GCA_964415375.1 uncultured Alcaligenaceae bacterium | reverse complement strand
TTACCGCAAGGTCGAAGGCATCGTTCACGCGGTGCTCGACCGGTTCTCGGACGATCTCGGCCTGTTCGAGGAGCTGCGCGGCGAGCTCGAGGCCTTCCTCGCCGAGGAGGAAAAGGCGGCCGAGGCAAACATCGCGGTGACCGCCGAGGAGATCAACCAGCACGACCAGTACGAAGTCGCGTTGGCTGTCGCGCGGTCGGAGATCGAGCGTCGCATCGAGAACTACCCGGTGCCGGTGTTCCTCGGGCAGTTCCTGCGTCGCCATTGGCAGGGAACGCTCACGCATCTGTACGTCTCGGCCGGCGAGGACAGCGACGCGTGGAACGGGGCGGTGACGACGCTCGAGGACCTGGTCTGGAGCATCCAGCCCAAGCGTTCCTCCGAGGACCGGCGCCACCTGGTCGCGCTGCTGCCGTCGCTCCTCAAGCGCATCTCCGCCGGCATGCAGTCGCGCGAATGGCCGGCCGAGGCGCGCGAGGCCTTCATGACCAACCTCGTCGAGGCGCACGCGGCGGCCGTCAAGCCCACGCTCGCGCACGTCGAGTCGCCGACCGCCGCGGTGGCCGAGCAGGCGCGGGCGCAGATCGAGGTGGCAAAGGCGGTCGGCGACGAGGCCGCGGCGACCAGGGCCGCGGCGCTCGCCGAGGCGATGGCGCCCGCACCTCCGCCCGAGCCCGAGCCGGAGCGCGAGCTGCTCGAGGACGAGTACCTCGAGATCGCGCGGAGCCTCGAGCGCGGCATGTGGGTCGAGTTCGAGGACGACGACGGGCAGCTTTCGTTCGCGAAGCTCGCCTGGGTCTCGCCGCTGCGCGGTACCTACCTGTTCACCAACCGGCAGGGGCAGAAGGCGCTCTCGATCACCGCCGAGGAACTGGCGGGCCTGTTCCGCGACGACCGCGCGCGCCTCGTCGAGGCCGAGCCGCTGATCGACCGCGCCATGTCGAGCATGATGGCGAAGATGGAAGACCGCTTCGTCGAGGCCGCGTGAGCGATGCCGATCGCGCGATCGGCGCGCTGATCATCGGCAACGAGATCCTGACGGGCAAGCGGCAGGACAAGCACCTGCAGCACGTGATCGAGCGTCTGGCGACGCGCGGCCTGACGCTCGCCTATGCGCACTACCTCGGCGACGATCGTGCGCGACTCGCCGGGCTGCTGGGCGAGACGTTCGCGCAGGGCGACATCGTGTTCTCGTTCGGCGGCATCGGTGCAACCCCCGACGACCACACGCGGCAGGCGGCGGCGACAGCACTCGCGCTGCCGCTGGTGCGTCACCCCGAGGCCGTGGCCGCGATCGAGGCGCGCTTCGGCGCCGAGGCCTACCCCAACCGCGTGCTGATGGCGGAGTTCCCCGCCGGCGCGACGATCGTCCCGAACCCCGTGAACAACGTCGCCGCGTTCTCGATCCGGGACCACCACTTCTTCCCGGGCTTCCCGCAGATGGCCTGGCCGATGCTCGACTGGGTGCTCGAAACGCGCTACCCGGACCTCCGGCGCGAGCCGGACGTCGAGCGCGCGATGCTGGTGCGGGACGCCGGCGAGAGCCAGCTCCTTGCGCTGATGAACGAGAACGTCGAGCGCTTCCCGCGCGTGCAGCTGTTCAGCCTGCCGTCGTTCGTCGCCGACGGCTCGCGCCGGCTCGAGCTCGGCGTGCGCGGTCCGCGCACCGAGGTGGACCGCGCTTTCGAGCACCTGCGCGCGGGTGTCGCCGCATCCGGCTTCCCCTTCGAGCCGATCGACCCGTGACGACGCCAACGCCCAGGCCGATGACCGGCCTCGACGGCAGCGGCGTGCGCTACGACGACGCGCGCATCGGCGACACCTTCGCGAGCACGATGACCATCACCGAGACCCACCTCGTGCTCGGCGCCGGGCTCGTCGGCGACTTCAACCCGCACCACGTGAACGAAACGTACGCGCGCGGGGCCCGCTACGGCGGGCGCATCCTGCACGGCGTGATCACGTCGGCGATCATGGGCGCGCCGCTCGGCATGTATTTCCACGGCACGGCGATCGGCTTCGTCGAGCACCACGTGCGCTTTCTCGCGCCGGTGCATCCCGGCGACACGCTGACCACCACGTGGACGATCGTCGACAAGCACGACAAGCCGAAGCACGCCGGCGGCATCGTCGTGCTGCGCGGCGAGGCCCGCACCCAGGACGGTGTCGTCGTGGCGAGCGCCGAGTCGAAGATGCTCGCGGGCAACACCCACACGCCGGGCACATCCCCCTAGAACGGCAGCCCGACGTAGTTCTCGGCCAGCGAGGCGAGCGCCTGCCGCGACGAGAACAGGTACGCGAACTCGGTGTCCTGCAGCCGCTGCTCGTAGGGGCTGCTGTCGGGAAAACGATGCAGCAGCGTCGTCATCCACCACGAGAAGCGCTGCGCCTTCCACACGCGCGCGAGCGCCCTCGCCGAGTAGCCGTCGAGGCCGCGGTCGTCGCCGTTCCGGTAGTGGTCGAGCAGCGCGTGATAGAGGTAGTAGATGTCCGAGGCGGCGCTGTTGAGGCCGCGCGCCCCCGTCGGCGGCACGATGTGCGCGGCGTCCCCGGCAAGGAACAGGGTGCCGTGGCGCATGGGTTCGGCGACGAACGAGCGCAGCGGCGCGATGCTCTTCTCGATCGAAGGGCCCGTGATCATCGATGACGCGACGTCCTGCGGCAGGCGCCGCCTGAGCTCGTCGAAGAACTGCTCGTCGGACCAGTCGTCGACCGAGTCCGTCAACGGCACCTGGATGTAGTAGCGGCTCAACGTATTGGAGCGCAGCGAGCAGAGCGCGAAGCCGCGCTCGTGCCGCGCGTAGATCAGCTCGGGCGATACCGGCTTCGTGCGCGACAACACGCCCAGCCAGCCGAAGGGATACACGCGCTCGAATTCACGGATGCTGTCCTTCGGGATCGACTTCCGGCTCACGCCGTGGAAGCCGTCGCAGCCGATGACGAAGTCGCAGTCGACGCGCACGAGCTCGTCGTTCCGGCGATACGTCAGGTAGGGGCGGGGCGAGTCGAAGTCGTGCGGCGTCACGTCGTCCGCGTGGTGGACGACGATGCCGCCGAGCCTGTCGCGGGCGTCGTAGAGATCGCGCGTCAGCTCGGTCTGACCGTACACGATCACCGAGTTGCCGCCGGTCAGTCCCTTCAGGTCGACGCGTTCCCTGATCCCGTCGTGGGCGATGAAGAAGCCGTCGTGGACCTGGCCTTCACGGTCCATGCGCTCGCTCGCCTGCGCCTCGCGCATCAGCTTGGCGAAACCGTGCTCCAGTACGCCGGCGCGGATGCGGCCGAGGACGTACTCGCGGCTCTGCTTTTCGAGCACGACGGTCTCGATGCCCTGCAGGTGGAGCAGCTGCGAGAGCAGCAGGCCGGACGGACCGCCGCCGATGATGCCGACCTGGGTCTTCATCGTTCTCCCCTGCGCCGATCAGCGCGAGTTTTTTCCAAGTTAGCACAAGTGCCGGAACCGGATGGCCGGGTGCCGGCGGTGCGTTCGTCCGATGTGCACGTCCAGTCGCCCGACGAAGGGCAGGGTGGCATAGTGGCGCCTGCCGCGGCGGGCGTCCCGCCGCCGGGAACATTTCGATGGAATCGACCATGAAGACACTGCTCGTCGCCCTTGCCTCGCTCCTGGCCGTCCATGCCGCATGGGCCGCCGGGGACGCTGCCCCGCCCGTCGCCCCGCCCGTGAAGGGGGAGGTGCTCGAGGTGCTGGACACCGACGCATTCACCTACATGCGCTTGAGGACGGCCAAGGGCGAGACCTGGGCGGCGGTGAGCAAGGCCGCCGTGAAGAAGGGCGAGCAGGTGACCATCGACAACCCGACGGTGATGCAGAACTTCCAGAGCAAGTCGCTCAAGCGCACGTTCGACACCATCGTGATGGGACGACTTGCCGGCGCCCCCGGCGCGCCGGCCCCGGCGATGGCGGCGGGATCGCCGCACGCCGGCGTCGACATGTCGCAATTCCACGGCGGCACGGGCAGGGCACCCGAGGTGGAGATCGGCAAGGTGGCGAGGGCCGAGGGCGCGAACGGCCGGACGGTCGCGGAGGTCTACGCCAACCGCGTCGCACTCAAGGACAAGCCGGTGGCGATCCGCGCCAAGGTCGTCAAGGTCAACGCGGGCGTGATGGGCAAGAACTGGGTCCACCTGCGCGATGGATCGGGGTCCGCCGCCGATGGCAGCAACGACCTGCTTGTGACGAGCAAGGACGAGCCGAAGGTCGGCGACCTCGTCGTCGTCAAAGGCACGGTCAAGACGGACGTGAACCTGGGTTCGGGCTACGCCTACAAGGTGCTGGTCGAGGCAGCGTCGTTCCAGAAGTAGTGCGTCGGGATCGGCCCGCGTTCGTCCCGGCGCCGGGGAGGCGGCCGGGCGGCCCGGATTGACCGTTGTCAACGCCATCGCCTGACGCGAAGCGCAGCATGACCGGAGTGGAGTGAACAGCCGCCCGTTGGGAGGGTGCGATGTCCGCAACCCCGGTCAAGCCGGGACTTCGTCGCCGACTCCTCGCGACCGTCGCGGGCCTGCTGGCCGTTGTGGCCGGATCGCCCGCCGAAACGGCCGAGTACGCAAGGCAGTACGTCGCCGTGCCGCTCGGGTCGCTCGGCGGCACCTACAGTTGGGCGCGGGGCATCAACAACAAGGGCGCCGTCACGGGCACGGCGTCGACGGCGACCGGTGCCCCGCGCGCATTCGTCCACGCCGGCATCGCCATGAGCGCGGTCGGCGATCCGTGGGTCGGCGAGTGGAGCTACGGCCAGGCGATTTCCGACAACGGCCACGTGGCCGGCTACGTCATCGACGGGCGCAGTCGCGAGCGCGGCTTTCTGGTCGAGCCGACCGGATCGGTTCGCGATGTCGGTACGTTGGGCGGCCCATGGAGCCGGGCGCACGGCGTCAACGCTGCCGGACATGTCGTCGGCGTGGCCGCGACGGGCGTCGGCTCGATCAGCCGCGCATTCCTCTACCGGGACGGCGCGATGACCGACCTTGGTACGCTGGGGGGTAGCTACAGCGTCGCCCACGGCATCAACGCTTCAGGCGAGGTCACCGGGGCCGCCGAAACGGCCGACGGTTCAGAACACGCGTTCGTGCGCTCCGGTGGCGTCATGAACAGGGTGTGCGTGCCGGTGGGCGCGGCTGCCGACACGACGCGCGCAGGGACAGCCATCAGCGACGCCGGCGTGATCACGGGCCGCCTCGACATCGGCAAGCCGCCGGTGTACGGGCCCGAGCGTGCCTTTGCCCATCCCATTGCCACGGCAAGCGGCGCATGCGAGGTGAAGGACCTCGGCACGCTCGGTGGTGCCTACAGCCGCGGCCTGGCCATCAACAACCACCACGAGATCGTCGGCGAAGCGCAGGCCGCCGATCTCACCGTCCGTGCGTTCGTGCATTTTGAAGGGGTGATGCACGACCTGAACGCGCGTGTCGTGTCGGGGCTCGGTGGCAGGACGCTGACCGACGCCTACGCGATCAACGACGCCGGCCAGATCGCTGCCAACAGCTGCACCGGTGCGGCCCCCCAGCACTGCGAGGCGTTCCGCCTCGATCCCGTGCCGACGCCGTCGGCGATCGAGTACTACCACGCTGCCTACGGCCACTACTTCGTCACCACGGTTTCCTCCGAGATCGCCGCGTTGGACGCCGGCGTGCTTGCCGGCTGGGTTCGCACGGGGCAATCGTTCCGGACCTACCCGGTGGATACGCCCGCCACGACCGACGTCTGCCGCTTCTGGAGCGGCCAGACCTACCAGACCAAGAGCTCGCACCACTACGCGCCGCACGGTTGGGCATGCGCGGTCGTGCTGGTCAATCCCGATTGGGTGTTCGAGGGTGACGTGTTCGCAATGAGGCTGCCAGATGCGGAGGGCGGCTGTGTCGACGGCACGGTGCCTCTCTACCAGCTCTACAATGGCGGGCAGGGCGGTGCGCCGAATCACCGCTACACGACGAGCGCGCTCATCCGTTCGGAGATGCTGTCGACCGGATGGATACCCGAGGGCACGGGTGTCGGCGTCATCGGATGCGTGCCGGACTAGGGCCCGCTCACACCGTGGCTGCGAACGTGAACGGGTGGGCCGGCGTGCGGTCGGAACGCTAACGCTTGCCGGCCCGCGTTGCCTTCACGCACTCGGCGACGAGGTCGGGCCCGCGGTAGACGAGCCC
>CAYQAF010000121.1:3733-6171 GCA_964415375.1 uncultured Alcaligenaceae bacterium | reverse complement strand
GTCGGCCAGCCATATCCCCGTGCTGCGCGGCACGAAGTGCGCCGCCGTGCCCCGGTCGTGCAACAGGAACGTGTCGCGCACATCGTCGCGCACCTCGAAGGCGAGCGGCCCGATGCCGGGACCGATCCACGCGGCGATCGCGTCCGCCGGCACGTCCATCGCGACGACAGTCGCCTCGAGGACGCCGGCGGCAAGACCGCGCCAGCCCGCGTGCGCGGCACCGACGACCGAGCCCTTCGCATCGGCGAAAAGCACCGGCAGGCAGTCGGCGACCCGAATGGACAGCGGCACCCCCGGCAGGCGCGTCACGACGGCATCCGCCACGCGCGGCGCGGCGCGCGACGCGTCGAGCGTGCGCTCGTCGATCACCGCGACGTCCCTGCCGTGCACCTGCTCGAGCCACACCGGCGGGGACGGCAGGAACGCGGCCACGAAGCGTCGGCTGGCGAGGATCGCCGCGCGCGCGGCCGCGTCGGCACGCTCGGGATGCGATGGGCCCACGTCGACGCCCATCGTGGTGGCGGAGCCTTCGCCCTGCGGCGCGCCACCGTTTCTGGTGGTGACGAACCCCTGTACCGTGGCCGCGACGTCCCAATCGGGGACGATCCAGTCGAGGCCCGATCGCGAAAATTGCGCGGCCAGGTTCACTGGACTACCCTCCGCGCCAACGCGCTTCGGGGCGGATTCGCCCTCGGGGCGGCCCTTCGGTTACTCACTGGACCACCCTCCGCGCTGACGCGCTTCGGCTGATTCGCCCTCGGGGCGGCCCTTCGGGCTCATGCGTCGCCTGCTTTCCGCGCGGTGCCGGCCGCGTCGACGGCTGCGAGCAGATCCGTGAAGTCGGGCGGCAGCGGCGAGGTCCATGCGACGGCCTTGCCGGTCGCCGGGTGCACGAGCGCGAGACGCTGCGCGTGGAGCGCCTGGCGCGGGAAGGCGGCGAGGAGCGGCGGAAGCTTCGCAGACCGCCCGCCGCCATACACGGGATCGCCGACCAGCGGATGGCCGATCGACGCGAGGTGCACTCGGATCTGGTGCGTACGCCCGGTCTCGAGCCGGCAGGAGAGCAGCGTGACGATGCCGTGCCGCTCCAGCACCTCGACGTGCGTGCGCGCGGGCTTGCCGCGCGCCACCACGGCCATGCGCGTGCGTGCCGTCGGGTGGCGGCCGATCGGCGCGTCGACGGTCGCGCCGCGCGCGAGGTCGCCACAGGCGAGCGCGAGGTACTGGCGGGACACGCTGCGCGACTGCAGCTGGCGCACGAGGTCGGTCTGCGCGGTCGCCGTCTTGGCGACGACCATGAGGCCGCTCGTGTCCTTGTCGAGCCGGTGCACGATGCCGGCGCGGGGCAGTGCCACGAGCGCCGGCGCGTGGTGGAGCAGCGCGTTCAGCAGCGTCCCGCGCGGGTTGCCGGCCCCCGGATGCACGACGAGCCCCGCGGGCTTGTCCACGACCAGGATCGCCTCGTCCTCGTACACGACGTCGAGGGCGATCGCCTCGCCGGCATCGGCGAGCGCCCGCTGTTCGGGCGCCTCCCGCACGACGAGGACCTGCCCGCCGGCCACCTTCGTGCGCGGCGTCGCGGCCGCGCCGGCGAGGCTCACCCGGCCGGCCTCGATCCACCCCTTGAGCCGCATCCGCGAGTGCTCGGGCAGGAGCCGCGCGAGCGCCTGGTCGAGCCGCATTCCCGCGCATGCGCCGGGGACGACGAACTCGCGCACGTCCCCCGGCGCGGGAACGCCCGCCGGTGCCGCTCGTCTATAATCGTTGTCCACCTGCAGAGGACGCCGTAACCGTATGGACGCTACGCGAATCGATGGCCCGCTCGAGGGCAAGGTGCGCCGCGCCGCCAGCGCGTGGGTCGCGCTCGTGTTCGGAGTGCTCTTCCTCGCCGGCTGCAACTTGCTGCCCGAGCAGAAGGACGAGACCGCCGGCTGGTCGGCCGAACGTATGTACGCGGCGGCGAACGAGGAAATGAAGTCGGGCAATTATACGCGCGCGGTCAAGCTGTTCGAGACGCTCGAGGCCCGCTTCCCGTACGGACGCTACGCCCAGCAGGCGATCCTCGAGGGGGCGTATTCCAGCTATCGCGCGGGCGAGACGCCCGCGGCCACCGCCGCCTGCGACCGCTTCATCCGCACCTACCCGAATCACCCGAACGTCGACTACGCCTACTACCTGAAGGGCCTCGTGCACTTCCGCGAGGACCAGGGCCTGCTCGGCTACGTGTACGAGACCGACCTCTCGGAGCGCGACCCGAAAGCGATGAAGGAGTCGTTCAACGCCTTCAAGGAGCTCGAGCAGAAGTTCCCGGACGGCCGCTACTCCGAGGACGCGCGTGCGCGCATGCTGTACCTGTCCAACGCGCTCGGCATGTACGAGGTGCACGTGGCGCGCTACTACTTCAACCGCGGCGCGTACGTGGCGGCGGTCAACCGCGG
>CAYQAF010000121.1:0-3633 GCA_964415375.1 uncultured Alcaligenaceae bacterium | reverse complement strand
CACCGCCTCGTCCACCTCGCGCGTGCGGCGCATCGGCGGCAGGCTCCGCCACAGCACCTTGCCGTACGGCTTGTCGACCAGGCGCGGGTCGCAGATCATCAGCACGCCGCGATCGGTCTCGGCGCGGATCAGCCTGCCCGCCCCTTGCTTGAGGCTGATCGCCGCCTGCGGCAGCTGGTAGTCGCGAAACGGGTTGCCGCCTTCGGCCTTGAGCCGAGCCAGGCGTGCCGCCATCAGCGGGTCCTCGGGCGGTGCGAACGGCAGCTTGTCGATCACCACCAGCGAGAGCGCGGGACCGGGCACGTCCACGCCTTCCCAGAAGCTCGCGCTGCCGAGCAGCACCGCGTTGCCGAGCCGCCGGAAGCGCTCGAGCAGCTCGGTCTTCGAGCGCTCGCCCTGCACCAGCATCGGGAAGTCGAGCCCGCGGCTCGCGAACGCTGCCGTCAGGCGTTCGCGCGCGGCGGCGAGCGCACGCAAGGTGGTGAAGAGCAGGAACGCGCGGCCACCTGCGGCCTCGATCACCGGCAACGCAGCGTCGACCACGGCGTCGGTGTGCGCGGGCTGGTTCGGCTCGGGCAGCCCGCGCGGCACGCAGAGGAGCGCCTGCGTGCCGTAGTCGAACGGGCTGTCCCAACAACCGGCGGCAACGTCGCCGAGGCCGAGCGCGCTGGTGTAGTGCGAGAAGTCGCCCGCGACCGCGAGCGTGGCCGAGGTGAAGATCCACGCGCGTGCCGAGGCGTCGAGCTGCCGACGGAAGATCGGCGCCACCGACAGCGGCGATGCGTGCAGCTGGAAGCCCGACGGCGAGACGTCGATCCAGCGGATCCACTCGCCCGCCTCGGCATCGGGCGGAACGTCGGCGGGACTCAACCAGCGCGCGAGCCGGCGCGCAAGCTCGTCGGCGCGCGCGGCGAGGCTGCCGATGTCCTCGCCGCGCTCCGCGAACAGCCCGAGCTCCGTGGCGAGCCGGTCGAGCGCCGCCGAGAGCTCGCCCGCGGCGTCGGTGAACGACGGCTTTGCGAGCACGACGTCGCGCGGGAACTTGCCGGGCAACTCGCCCGCCGCGAGCCGCAGCTTGCGCACCGCGGGGACGATGCCCGCCGCGGCGTCGGGCAGCGCCGGAACGTCGCGGAGCTCCGTGCGGGCGAGCACCTCGGCGTCCCGCGCGAGGTCGGTGACCTGTCCCGCGGTGGTGGCCTCGCCGAAGAACAGCGTCGCGGTGTCCGGGAGCTGGTGGGCCTCGTCGAGGATCACCGCGTTGCACGCGGGCAGGAGCTCGGCCAGGCCCTCGTCGCGCAACATCACGTCCGCGAAGAACAGGTGATGGTTGACGATGACGACGTCCGCGGCCATCGCGTCGGCGCGCGCCTTCATCACGAAGCAGTCACGGAAGTGCGCGCAGTTCGAGCCGAGGCAGTTCTCGCGCGTCGACGTGACCAGCGGCCATATCGAGGCGTTCTCGGGGACGTCGGTGAGCAGGGCGCGGTCCCCCCGGTCGGAGGTGCGCGCGAAGGCGACGATCTTGCGGAGGTGCCGTGCGTCTTCGCGCGAGGGCACGCGGTCGTCGCGCGACGTGCGCTCGAGGTGGTGGTGGCAGACGTAGTTGCCACGACCCTTGAGCACCGCGATCGTCACCGGCACGCCGAGCGCATCGCGCACCATCGGCAAGTCGCGCTCGAACAGCTGGTCCTGGAGCGTCTTGGTGCCGGTCGACACGATCACCTTGCCGCCGTCCATCAGCGCCGGCACCAGGTAGGCGAAAGTCTTGCCGGTGCCGGTGCCGGCCTCGGCGACGAGCCGCCCGCGCGTAGCGATTGCGGCCGCAACCGCACGGGCCATCTCGATCTGCTGGTTGCGCACCCGGAAGCCGGGCACTGCACGGGCGAGCGCGCCACGCTCGCCGAAGATCGCATCGAGCGCCGTGTTTTCGGCTTGCGACGACTCCGGCAGGAGCGTGGGCGGGGACGAGGTCAGCGCGGTGCCTTCTCGGGCGCGTTCGTGGCGAGGCCGCGGCCGGAGGGGCTCGCCCGGTTGCCGGCATCGCCAAGGTACTGGCGGATCGAGGCGACGCGCTCGTCGATCGAGGCGTAGATCGCGGAGGTGCGCGACTTGTAGTCGTCGTCGCTCTCGCCGGGCCGCCACTTGAGCGCCGCGAGCGCGGCGTTCCAGTACTCGTGCAACCCGCGCATGCCGTCGACCGCCTGCTTCGACGGCGTGGCCTCGCGCAGCGCGGCCTGGTACGGGCGCGTGATGTTCTGCTTCTGCTTGTCGATGCAGTACTCGCTCTTCGCGCCGTTCGTGCCCTTCTCGGCGGCTTCGTACCCGTGCTCGATGATCTCGATGCTCTTCACGTGCCTGCACATCGTGTAGAGGTGCCGCACGGCATCGAGGTAGCAGTCGAGCGCCTTGCCGGCCGCATCGACGTTGGGGCAGACGTAGTTGTGCTGCGGGCCGGGGTTGCCGCCGATCATGCGGGCCTGCGGCAGGTAGCTCTGCGATGCGGCGGGCCCGGCCAACGTGGCAGCCATGGCGGCGACAACAAGAACGCGGGTGGGCGAAATCGGCACGGTATCCTCGGCACATCGGCGATTGGGGCGCGCCGCGGTGCGAATGGTACGCCGGCAGGGTGGCCGCGTGAAGGCGGCCGGATGGACGAGCCGCGGTCCCCGGCGGGCGGCTCCGGCGAGTGCCCGGCCGGCGTTCAGATCGTGACGCCGCCCGAGACCTCGATCACGGCGCCGTTGATGTAGGAGGCCTCGTCCGAGGCGAGCCACGCGTACGTGTTCGCGATGTCCTCCGGCTTGCCGAGGCGCCCCAACGGCACCTTGTCCTCCATCATCTTGATCACCTTCTCGGGCATCGACTTGAGGATCGGCGTCTCGATGAAGCCGGGACACACCGCGTTGGCGCGCACGCCCTTGCGGCCGAGCTCGCGCGCCCAGGTCTTGACCATGCCGATCACGCCGAACTTGGTGGCCGCGTAGTTGGTCTGGCCGAAGTTGCCGTAGAGGCCGACGATCGACGAGGCGTTGAGGATGCAGCCCGTGCCCTGCTCGAGCATGATGTCGACGACCGCCTTGGTGCAGTGGTAGACGCCCTTCAGGTTGACGTCGATGACCCGGTCGAACTGCTCGTCGGTCATCTTCTTCAGCTGTGCGTCCTGCACGATGCCCGCGTTGTTCACCAGCGTGTCGACGCGACCCCAGGCCTTCATCACGCCCTCGACCATCGCCGCGACGCTGGCCTTGTCGGTGACGTCCAGGTGAACGGCCATCGCGGTGCCGCCGGCGTCGCCGATCGCCTTCACCACCTTCTCGCAGGCGGCGACGTTGATGTCGCAGACGGCAACCTTGGCACCTTCTTGCGCAAACTTGACGGCCGTGGCTTCTCCGATGCCCGATCCCGCCCCGGTGACGATCGCGACCTTGTCCTTGAGACGCATCTCTATCTCCCGTCTTCCGCGCTGTACTCGCCGTCCCGCCACGGCGGCGGGAGGTAAACCTTGCAAATCTAGCGGCTTTTTGTGCGATGCACAAGGAGCGCCGCGCCAATCGGCAAAGTAAGGTCAGACTCGACTTTTTCGGACGCAGGGTGGTCGCCATGGACCCATCTGCGAAAAAGTCGAGTCTGACC
>CAYQAF010000120.1:0-6240 GCA_964415375.1 uncultured Alcaligenaceae bacterium | reverse complement strand
GAGGCGCAGCGAGGACGCGCTTCGCTCGAGCGCGCCTTCGCGGCGTTCAAGCGCGCCGGCGACCTGCGCGGCCAGGCGCTCGCGCTCAACACGATCGTCACCGGCTACTACTACGAGTGGGCGAATTTCGCGCCGATCGACCGCTGGATTCCCGAGTTCGCCGAGCTGCTCGAAGGAGGGCGCGGCGCGGCCCTCGATGCCGACAGCGAGCTGCGGGCGCGCTCGGCGTGGCTGATCGCGCTCCTGTTCCGACGACCGGACGATCCGGCGCTCGCACCGTGCGCGCAGCGCCTCGACACGCTCATCGACGGCGAGCCCGACCCGAACGCGCGCATCATGGCGGCGTCGGTGCTGTTCAACTACTTCAACTGGTGCACGAAGGGGGAGTCGGCGGAGGCGCTGGTCGCACGCACCGAGCCGCTGCTCGCCCGACCGGACGTGGCGCCACTGATGCAGCTCTGGTGGCGCACCCATCTTGCCTTCTGGCACTACGTCAACGGCCGGTACGAGCGCTCGCAGGCGGTCTCCGACGACGCACGGGCGATCGCCGAGCGCTATGGCCTCACCACCTACCTGTTCGAGATCGACCACGCCGAGGCGTCCGCGCTGGTGACACGCGGCGCCCTTGCCGAGGCGCAGGCGCGGATGACGCTGCTCGAGGCCCGCCTGTCGCCGTCGCGACGGATGGACCACGCCTATTTCCACTACCTCAAGGCCAACCTGGAGCAGCGGCTGGGGCACTTCACCGCCGCCGTACGTGCCGCCGAGCGCGCCGTCGCGCTGGCCCGCGAGACCGGCCTGCCCGCGATGCAGGTGCCGCACTTCCTCGTTCGGCTCGCGCACGCGCGAATCGCGGCAGGCGATACCGCGGCGGGCCTGCACGCGCTCGACGAGGCAATCGCCCTCGCGGGCGAGGTCGATCGCCGCAGCTTCGCGCAGCAGCGCGAACTGATCGGCATCGGGCTCGACCTGGACGCGGCGGAGCACGATCGGGCCGCGGGTCGGCTCGCCGCGGTGCTGGGCGAGTACCGTAGCAATGGCCAGACGGTGATCCTGCGCAACCGTCCCGACCTCGCGTCCCGGCTCGCCGACTTCGCGCTCGGGCGCGGCATCGAGACCGACTACGTTCGACTGCTGATCGAACGCAACGCGTTGCCGGCACCGGCCGATGCCGGTCCCGCGTGGCCGTTCCGGTTGCGCATCCAGGCCCTCGGCGGGTTCGAACTGGTCCGCGACGGGCAGCCGATGCGCTTCTCGGGCAAGGCGCAGCAGCGTCCGCTGGACCTCCTCAAGGCGGTCGTCGCGCAGGGTGGCGCGGGCGTTGACAGCGCTGCGGTCATGGCCGCGCTCTGGCCGGACGCCGACGGCGCCGCCGCGAAGGCCTCGTTCGACGCGGCACTGTTCCGACTGCGCAAGCTGCTGGAGGTCGACGGCGCCGTCCAGCTCACCGGTGGCAAGCTGTCGCTCGCACCGCTGTGCGTGTGGACCGACGTGTGCGCGCTCGAGGCGGCGCTCGGTGCCGCCGAACGCGCCTGCGAGGAACGTCCCAAAAGCCGGGCGCTCGCTCACGCGGCGCGCACGCTGCTCGCGGCGTACCCGGGCCCGTTCCTCGGCACGGAGGAGGCGCCGTGGTTCGCCGCGCCCCGCGATGCCTGGCGCTCGCGCGTGCTGCGCGCACTCACGGCCCTCGGCAACGCGCTCGAGGCAGGGGGCGACTGGGCGACGGCGATCGATGTCTACAGGCGCGGCCTCGAGGCCGACAATCTCGCCGAACCACTCTATCGCGGCCTGATGCGCTCGCTCGCCGCGACCGGCGACCGGGCCGAGGCGCTGGTCGCCTTTCGCCGTTGCCGCGAGCTCCTCTCCGTCGTGCTCGGGCTGAAGCCGTCGGCCGAGACTGAGCGACTCCACCGCGACATCACGTCAAGCTCCCCGTAAGTCATCGGTAAGTCCTGCGGAGCGCCGCGCAAGTCGGCGCCAGCGTGCACCGCACGTGGACGCTGCACCAGTACGCTGGACTCGCAGTTGGATTGCAAAATCAGCCACTTACCGCGTTGTCTGCGCGAGTCTCGGGGCTTCGCGCACGCGTCCGCGCCGATTGCCGGATCGGTAAGCGATCGGCAAGAGCGCCGCCTCCACACTGCCGCCATCGAACGACGCATGAGGGTGTGGGGAATGGATCACCGAGGACGCGCATCGGGCCGCGGCAAGGCGGCCGGAGGGCGGGCATGAGGCGCAATGCAGCGTCATCGCCGGGCCGTGTTCAGGACCCGGCGCAGGTCCGAGGCGTTCCCGGAACGCGGACCGAGCCTTCCCTGCATCGCGATCCACGGCTCGCAACGAACGACGACGAATCCGCACGATCGGCCGCACCGCGCCGCAAGCGCCGCGTGCCGTTCGTGCTCTGACACGGCGCACGAGCCCCGCGGGGACCGCAGCGTCGGAAGGAGGAGCAACACCATGGGCGAATACGTGCTGCAACGCATGCGCGACGCGAACGGTCTGGTGCAACGGGCCGGTCCGTACCTGCTGATCGAGCTCCTGCTGCCGGGCGGAACGCTGCTCGCGCTGTTGCTCTACCTGTGCCGCCGCAGCGGCGCCGGCGCCGGCCTCGCGGCGGACTCGAGCGGCCGGCGCTGGCTGTGTGCCCGCCTCGAGAGCGCACTCGACCTCGGCGTCGCCGGCGCGTCGTCCTGTTCGGGCGAGCGCGACGGGCTGGAGCCGCTCGGACTGGCCCCGGCCTGCTGACCAAACCGCTGTCTTGTCTCACCGCTGCAACTCGACCTACCAACGAAGGAGGGCTCCATGACTCGCACGCAGACCACGATCGCTGCCGCACTGATGCTCGTCGGCATATCCACCGCTCACGCCCGAGACGACTCGGCCGATGACGCACCTTTCAATCGCTCGTACCTGCTCGGCGCCAAGGTCGCCGAGGCGCGGAACCCGGCGGTCGTGACCACGACCGGGAAGCACACCGGCAGCACCGTTCCGAGCGCAGTGGAGCGCGGCCGCTACCTGGTCCGGATCGGCGGTTGCAACGACTGTCATACGGCGGGCTATCCCGAGGCCGGGGGCAAGCTCCCCGAGGGGCAGTGGCTGACGGGAAGCGCGGTCGGCTTCCGCGGGCCCTGGGGCACGACGTACCCGGCCAACCTGCGCCTCGTGCTCGCCCCGATGAGCGAAGCGCAGTGGCTCGCGCGGGCACGCAGCGAAATGCGTCCGCCGATGCCGTGGTTCAACCTGCGCGACATGACCGACGACGACCTGAAGGCGATCTACCACTACGTCCGCCAGCTCGGGCCCGCCGGGCAGGCGGCGCCCCAGTACGCCGCGCCGGGGCAAGAAGTCGAC
Organism: uncultured Alcaligenaceae bacterium; assembly: GCA_964415375.1. Taxonomy (GTDB): domain Bacteria; phylum Pseudomonadota; class Gammaproteobacteria; order Burkholderiales; family Casimicrobiaceae; genus VBCG01. The sequence goes on along the minus strand of CAYQAF010000120.1, from coordinate 2,886 downwards.
ACGCCGTACATCGTCTTCGAGCCCCAGAACGTGACCGCGCGCCACGCGCGGACCCACTGATCCTGATTCCAGCTCCACAAGGAGGACACGCACCATGGAACACTCGCTCGCCGAGGTACGCGAACACGCCACGCGCACGACCGCGTCGCGCCACGCGCCACGGGCACCGCGCCACGATGTTTACGCGCTGATCCACAAGGCACTGCGCCTCGCGATGAGCGACGTGCTCGGTCGCGTCGGCCGGCTCGATGCGGAAGACGATATCGACGTCTGTGCGACCGCCACCGCCGTGCGCGAGCTGACCGGACTGTGCCGGATGCACCTCGACAAGGAGGAGAAGTTCGTGCACCCGGCGTTGGACGCCGCGGTCCCCGGAGGGGCCGGGCGCCCCGCGCGCGAGCACGACGATCACCTGCGCGCATTCGATCGCATCGAGGCGGGGCTGCGCGCGCTGGAGCGCGCGGCCGGGACGGGACGCGTGGCGGCCGGTGCGCGCCTGTACCGCGAGCTCGCGCTGTTCTGTGCCGAGAACTTCGTGCACATGCACGGCGAAGAGGTAGACAACAACGCGCTGCTGTGGGCGACCTACAGCGACGCCGAGATCACTGCGATCGAGCGACGGATCGTGGGGAGCATCGCCCCGGAGCAGATGCTCGGCGTGCTGCGCTGGATGGCACCGGCGATGACACCGGCGGAGCGGGGGACGTTCTTCGCGGGGCTGCGGACGAAGCTGCCACCGCCGGCGTTCGCAGGCGTGATGGCCGAAGTGCTCGCGGCGCTCGACCCGGACGCGAAGCGCAAGCTGCTGCAGGCGCTGGGCGACTGTCGCGGGGTTTAGCGGGGCAAGCCGGCCGATGGATCGGCTTGCCGGCGGCCGTGCGCGCGGCCGCGTCAAGCGACGCGAATCGTCGCCATCATCCCGCTCGCCTGGTGCTCCAGCACGTGGCAGTGGAACATCCAGTCGCCGGGGTTGTCGGCGACGAAGGCGATCTCGGCACGCTCCCGCGGCGGCAACAACGACGTGTCGACCAGCGGCTGCCGCGGGTCGCGCGCGCCGTTGCGCGTGACGATCCGGAACGAGTGGCCGTGCAGGTGTATCGGGTGCCACCAGGCGGTGTCGTTGACGAGCTCGAGCACGTGCGAGCGACCGCGCGCGAGGGTCAGGAGCGGTGCATGTGAATGGTCGGTCTCGGTGGACGAGTGGCCGTTGATCGCCCACACGCCGGTCGTCCCCGCGCCCATGCCGGGCATGCCGCCCATCATGCCGCGCCCGCCGCCGCCCATCATGCCGCCGCTGAACACGATGCGGTGGCGCTCGGCCGTGCCCGGATCGGGCTCGGGGACCGGATTGGCGGCGAGTCTCGGCACCGGTCCGGCTACCCGCGCCCGAGCACGCTTGCGGGGATCGTACCCGATCGTGACGACTTCGTAGGCCTGGCGCGCGAAGAAATCGTCGATGACGCGATGCCGCTCGCCGGGCTTGCCCGTCGCATCGAGGATCACGTCGGCGCGCATGCCGGGGCCGAGCACGATGCGCCCGCCCGGGGTGGCGTGCGGCTCGCAGGGCATGCCGTCCTGCGCGATCACCGTGGGTGCGTGGCCTTCGAACCGCAGCGCAAAGATGCGCGCATTGGCGACATTGAGCAGCCGCAGGCGGATGCGCTCGCCGGCTTCGACGGCGAACGCGTCGGGAAGCGTGCCGTTGATCGTGACGGTGTTGCCGATGCGCCCGTCGTGCATGAAATCGCGCATCGAGCCGAAGTCCTGCGACACCTGGCCATCCCCTTGCATGCGCCAGTCGTCCAGTACCCAGAGCACGTCGCGGTCGACGGCGAGTCGCTCGGGCTCCTCGACGATCAACGCGCCCGCGAGCCCCATCTCGACCTGCACGTTGCCGCGCAGGTGGGGGTGGTACCAGAACGTGCCGGCGTCGGGGCACGCGAACTCGTAGGTGAACCGGCCGCCGCCGGCGGCGATCGGCGGCTGCGTGAGGTGGGGGACGCCGTCCATCGCGTTCGGCAACCGCAGCCCGTGCCAGTGCACGGTGGTGGCCTCCGGGAGATCGTTGACGACGTCGACCCGCAGGCGCTCGCCCTGCCTGACGCGCAGCACCGGTCCCGGGACGCGGCCGTTGTAGACCCAGAGGTCGGTCTGCGGGTTCGTGGCACCGAGCATCGACAGCCGAGCCGGCGCCGCGCGCAGTGTGTACCGGTCGGGCAGCGGCTGTGCGCGCGCCGCCGGAGCAAAGACCGGCAGCATCGGCGCGAGTGCCGCGGCGCCGAGCGCGCCGAGGGCGCGTCGGCGGGTGCCGTCGATGGGGCCGTGCATCACGAACTCATCCCTTCCATGCCGATGCGCGTCACCCGCGCTACCGCTTCGCGGGCTCGATCGCCGTGACCACCATGTTGCCGCCCTCCGGGGCCAGCGTGAACAGGACCTTGTCGCCTTCCTTGACCTTGTCGAGCAGCGCCTTGTCCTTGACGGGGAACATCATCGTCATCGGCGGCATGCCCATCGGCTTGATCTCGCCGTGCTTGATCGTCAGCTTGCCGGCGGCCTTGTCGACCTTGCGGATCTCGCCGTCGACCTTCGACGCCGATTGGGCCGCGCCCATGGTGCCGTGGCCCGCGTGACTCTGGGCAAGGGCGGGCAGCGACGCCGGCAGGATCAGGGCGACGGCGACGAGCGACGGGGCGACGAGCTTCATCATGGTTTCCTCTTGACCAAGGGTATGAAAGCGCACTTGCCGCCACGGCAGGCGCGCGGATGCAGGATGATATACGGCAGCGACCCTGCCGTTGGAGCGGTGCCGCCCCGGGAAGTTCTCGGCGGGCGGATCACGCGGCCGAACGGCCTCTGGCGGAAGCGCTGCCGAGCTGTTCGGCC
>CAYQAF010000119.1:0-6244 GCA_964415375.1 uncultured Alcaligenaceae bacterium | reverse complement strand
GGCGAGCCGATCGCCAACCGCGGCGGCCACGTCGGGGCGTGGCTTTCCGACCTGCTGCTCTACCTGTTCGGCCTCTCCGCGTGGTGGCTGGTCGTCGCCGGCATCGTGATCATCGTCAGCGGATACCGGCGCATCAACGAGCCGGAACGCGAGAGCGACCACCCGCTGCTCTACGGCTCGCTCGGCTTCGTGCTCGTGCTGCTGTCGTCCGCCGCGATCGAGGCGATCAGGCTCTGGCGACTGCCTGCGACGCTGCCGGACGCGCCGGGTGGCGCGATCGGCGACCTGATCGGCATGGGGCTCGCCCGCGCGCTCGGCTTCAACGGCGCGACGCTCGTGCTGCTCGCCACCTTCGCGGTCGGGTTCTCGCTGTTCACGGGCCTGTCGTGGTTGAGGCTGATGGAGCGCATCGGCGTCGGCACCGAGCGGGCGCTGGCGTGGTTCAAGGCACGGCGCGAGGAGCGCGAGGACCGGCGCATCGGCGAGCAATCGCTGCAGGAGCGCGTCGCCATGGTGGAACGCACTCGCGAGGACGAGGAGGATCGCGAGCCGATCGTCGTCGTGCCGCCGGTCCTGTCGGTGCCGAAGTCCGAGCGCGTGGTCAAGGAGAAGCAGCGACCGCTCTTCGTCGACATGCCCGACTCGCCGCTGCCACCGCTCTCGCTCCTCGAGGATGCGCCGCCCGCCTCCGAGACGGTGAGCGCCGAGACGCTCGAGTTCACCTCGCGGCTGATCGAGCGCAAGCTCGCCGACTTCGGCGTGCAGGTGAAGGTCCTCGCGGCGTACCCGGGACCGGTGATCACCCGCTACGAGATCGAGCCGGCGGTCGGCGTCAAGGGCGCGCAGATCGTCAACCTGGTCAAGGACCTCGCGCGGGCCCTCTCGGTGGTGAGCATTCGTGTCGTCGAGACGATCCCCGGCAAGTCGTGCATGGCGCTGGAGCTGCCGAACCCGCGGCGCCAGATCGTCAAGCTGGTGGAAATCCTCTCGTCGGCGACCTACAACGACGCCGCGAGCCTGACCACGATCGCGCTCGGCAAGGACATCGCCGGCCGTCCGGTGATCACCGACCTCGCGAAGATGCCGCATCTGCTGGTCGCGGGCACCACGGGTTCCGGCAAGTCGGTCGCGGTCAACGCGATGATCCTGTCGCTGCTCTACAAGTCCGAGCCGAGACAGGTGCGCCTGATCCTCGTCGACCCGAAGATGCTCGAGCTGTCGGTCTACGACGGCATCCCGCATCTGCTCGCGCCGGTGGTCACCGACATGAAGCTCGCGCCCAACGCCCTCAACTGGTGCGTGGGCGAGATGGACCGGCGCTACCGGGTGATGAGCCAGCTCGGCGTGCGCAACCTCTCCGGCTACAACGCGAAGATCGCCGACGCCAGGAAGGCGGGGAAGCCCCTCGTCAACCCCGTCTCCCTGACGCCGGACACGCCCGAGCCGCTGGAGGAGATGCCGGTCATCGTCGTCGTCGTCGACGAGCTCGCCGACCTGATGATGGTCACCGGCAAGAAGATCGAGGAGCTGATCGCGCGGATCGCGCAGAAGGCGCGCGCGGCCGGCATCCACCTGATCCTCGCCACGCAGCGGCCGAGCGTCGACGTGATCACCGGGCTCATCAAGGCCAACGTGCCCTCGCGCATTGCCTTCCAGGTGGCGAGCAAGGTGGACTCGCGCACGATCCTCGACCAGATGGGCGCCGAGGCGCTGCTCGGGCAGGGCGACATGCTCTATCACCCGGTGGGCTCGGGGCACCCGCAGCGCGTGCACGGCGCGTTCGTCTCGGATGCCGAGGTGCATCGCGTGGTCGAGCACCTCAAGGCCGCCGGCGCGCCGCAGTACGTCGAGGGCGTCCTCGAGGGCGGGGGTGGCGAGGACGCCGACGGCGTGTCGGTGGAAGGGGCGGACGCCGAGTCCGACCCGATGTACGACCAGGCGGTCGCCCTCGTGCTGAAGACGCGGCGACCGTCGATCTCGCTCGTGCAGCGTCACTTGCGCATCGGCTACAACCGGGCGGCGCGCCTGATCGAGCAGATGGAGCGCGCCGGCCTCGTCTCGGCGATGCAGGCGAACGGCAACCGCGAGGTGCTCGTGCCGGCGGGCAAGGGGGAGGGCTGATGGCCCGGGGTCGCCGCGCCGCGTGCCGGGTTCTCGTCGCCTCGATCGTGGCGACCGTGCCGGTGACGCAGGCGGGTCCGGTCGAGGTCTACCGCGAAGGGCCGCGCTACTGCCCGCGCGACCGCGGGCCGGACGCGCCCACGCTGCGCGAGGCGGACGCGATCGCGCGCGCGAGGCGGCTGCTGCCCGACGACTTCTGCGGTCCGAACCCGCGCATGGACGGCTGCGACGCGGACGCCGAGCACATTCACGACACGTGGCGCGTCTACGTCCACCAGTACCGGCTGCGCGCCGGACGCCATGACTGGCAAGGCCTCGACCACACCTACGTGATCCTCGACCGTGTCGGCAACTGCATCGCCAACATTCCCGGCACCCCGGAGGGCGGAGGACGATGACGCAGGATCGCCGCAGCAACCGCCGTACTCTCCAAGGCGCGCCGAGCGCGCGGTGGCGATTCGTCGCCGCGTGCGGATTCGCGCTGGCCTGCGCGCTCGCGCCGGCACCGCAGGCCGGCGCCGCGACGCTCGAACGGCTGCGCGCGTTCGTGAAGGACACGCAGACCGCGCGCACGACGTTCACGCAGACGGTCGTCGATCGCAACGGACGTGCGGTGCAGCGCGCGAGCGGCGAGTTCCTCATCGCACGACCGGGGAAGTTCCGCTGGGCGGTGGACAAGCCCTACCGGCAACTGGTGGTGGGCGACGGCGAACGGGTGTGGATCTACGACGAGGACCTGAACCAGGTGGTGGTGCGCAAGGTGGGCGAGGCGCTCGGCAGCACGCCGGCGGCGCTCCTCGCCGGCCGCGACGACGTCGAGCGCGCGTTCACGTGGAAGGAAGCGGCGGCGGAGGGGGGCTTCGACTGGCTCGTCGCCACGCCGCGCGCGCAGGAGGCGACGTTCACCGAGATCCGGCTTGGCTTTGTGGGCAACGAACTCGCTGCGCTGGACCTCGTCGACGCGTTCGGGCAGCGCACCACGATCCGGTTCGGCGTGATGGTGCCGAATGCCAAGTTCGCGCCGGAGACGTTCCGGTTCGTGCCGCCGAAGGGCGCCGACGTGATCGGCGATCGGTAGGCCACCGACAGGCAACCGACAGGCGAGTCGCCGCGCGCCGCGGCTTTCAGGGCAAGGGCAGTCCCTTGTCGGCCATCACCCGGCGAGCGCGGTCCGGAAAGTCGGTGATGAGCCCGTCGACGCCCCAGTCGATCAGCCGCGCCATGTCGGCGGGCTCGTTCACCGTCCAGGGCAGCACCCCGAGGCCGAGCGCCCGGGCCTCGTCGACGCGCTCGCGCGTGACGCTCGCGTGGTTCGGCGACCACACCGCGCAGCCGGCAGCACGCACCATCTTCGGCAGCGATCCGCCATGGTCGCCGGGCCCGATGCCGGCGTGCCACGGCGAGCGCCCGGTCGCATCCGGTTTGACGGTGTCGAACGATCCGCCTTCCGCGGTGAGGCAGGCGGTGGCGATCGAAGGTTCGATGCGCTTCGCCGCGAGCAGCGTGCGCCAGTCGAACGACTGAAGGGTCGTGCGCGTCGACATTCCGGCCTTGCGCACCTCCTCGACGACGACACGCGCAAAGGCATCGGCGTCGAGCGTCGCATCCCCCGAGCGTGGCGTGATCTTGGTCTCGAGGTTGAAGCGCACCGGCTTCGCCGCCTGGCTGGCGAGCGCGAACAGTGCGGCGAGCGTGGGCATGCGCTCGCCGTCGCTCGCCACCTGCTGTGTCCACTGCCGACCGTAGCCCGACGCCGGGTCGACGCGGCCGACGTCGTAACGCTGCAGTTCGGCCAGCGTCAGCGAGCGTATGGGCGGGCCGCGTTGCGCGAGCCAGGCACCGCCGTCGCGGACCAGTGCGGGGTTGAGGTCCGGGTCGTGCGCAACGACCACGACGCCGTCGCGCGTGACCGCGAGGTCGGTTTCGAGCGTGGTGACGCCGATCGACAGCGCCTTCGCGAAGGCCGCGAGCGTGTTCTCCGGCGCGAGGCCCCGGGCGCCGCGATGGCCCTGCAGGTCGAAGGCCGTGGCCGGCGCGGCGAGCACCACGGCGAGGAGCACCGCGACAATTCCGACTGCGTTCATGGCGTGCATCCTATCGCGTCGTTGCGCAGGGCGCACGGGACGCTGCCGGCGGGCCCAGGCCGTTGTGTGACAATGGGCGCACCCCCCGCTCGATCCCTCGCCCGCGTCCCGACCGTGGTCGCCCCGGACCTCTTTTCCGCCACGCCGTCCCCGACCGTGCCGCTCGCCGAGCGACTGCGGCCCAGCACAATTGACGACGTCATCGGGCAGCGCCACCTGCTCGGACCCGGCAAGCCGCTCGCGGTGGCGTTCCACTCGGGCAAGCTCCACTCGATGATCCTGTGGGGGCCGCCGGGCGTCGGCAAGACCACGCTCGCGCGCCTGATGGCGGACGCGTTCAACGCGGACTTCATCGCCATCTCGGCGGTGCTCGCCGGCGTGAAGGAGATCCGTGAGGCCGTCGCGCGCGCCGAGATCGTGCGCGCGCAGTCGGGGCGATCGACGATCCTGTTCGTCGACGAGGTGCACCGTTTCAACAAGGCGCAGCAGGACGCCTTCCTGCCGTTCGTCGAGCAGGGCGTGGTCACGTTCATCGGCGCTACCACGGAGAACCCGTCGTTCGAGGTGGTCGGCGCGCTGCTGTCGCGCGCGTCGGTCTATGTTCTCGAGCCGCTCGCCGCCGACGAGCTCGCGACGCTCTTCGACCGCGCCGCGCACGCCGCGATGCCGGGTGCGAGGATCGCGGCGGCGGCGAAGGATGCGCTGATCGGCTACGCCGACGGCGACGGGCGCAGGCTCGTCAACCTGGTCGAGCAGCTCGCGATCGCCGCGCTCGACGCGGGCGTCGAGGACGTCGACACCGCGTTCGTCGAGCAGACGATCGCCCGGAGCCTGCGCCGTTTCGACAAGGGCGGCGAGGCCTTCTACGACCAGATCTCGGCGTTGCACAAGGCGGTGCGGGGATCGGATCCGGACGCCGCGCTCTACTGGATGTGCCGCATGTTCGACGGCGGCGCCGACCCGCTCTACGTCGGGCGCCGGATGATCCGGATGGCCTCGGAGGACATCGGGCTCGCCGACCCCCGGGCGCTCGCGATTGCGCTCGACGCGGTCGCCGCCTACGAGCGGCTTGGCAGCCCCGAGGGCGAGTTGGCACTCGCCGAGTGCGTCCTCTATCTCGCGGTGGCGGCGAAGAGCAACGCGACCTACATCGCCTATGGGGCGGCGCGCTCGTTCATCGCGCAGGACGGGTCGCGCCCGGTGCCGCTGCGCCTGCGCAACGCGCCGACGCGCCTGATGAAGGACCTGGGCTACGGCAAGGGCTACCGCTACGCGCACGACGAGGCCGGCGCGTACGCCGCCGGCGAGCGCTACCTTCCCGACGACATGCCCGAGCAGCGCTTCTACCACCCGACCGAGCGGGGACTCGAGCAGCGCATTCGCGAGCGTCTCGACGCGCTGCGCAGACGGGACCAGGGGCCGCGCAGCGGAAACGACTCGTAGTCCTTGCAAGTCTCTGATATTATTGCCGAATGCTCGACATCAACCAACTGCGCGCCGACCTCGGCAGCGTCGCCAGCGGCCTGGCCAAGCGCGGCGTGACCCTCGATACCGGGCGCTTCGAGGCGCTCGAAGCCCGTCGCAAGGACATCCAGACGCGAACGCAGGATCTGCAGCAGCGCCGCAATGCGCTCTCGAAGCAGGTCGGCAGCGCCAAGTCGAAGGGCGAGGACGCCGCGCCGATCCTCGCCGAGGTCGCCGGCCTCGGGGACGAGGTCAAGCGCCTCGAGGCCGCGCTCGATGAGGTCCAGTCCGACCTGAGGGACTTCCTGCTCGACCTGCCGAACCTCACGCATGCGTCGACGCCGGACGGACGGGGCGCCGACGACAACATCGAAGTGCGCCGCTGGGGTGAGCCGCGGGCATTCGACTTCGCGGTCCGCGATCACGTCGACCTGGGCGAGGGCCTCGGCATGCTGGACTTCGCCACGGCGGCGAAGCTCTCCGGGTCGCGCTTCTCGTTCCTGCGCGGCGACCTCGCCGGCATGCACCGCGCGCTCGCGCAGTGCATGCTCGACACGCACACGCGCGAGCACGGC
>CAYQAF010000118.1:0-6258 GCA_964415375.1 uncultured Alcaligenaceae bacterium | reverse complement strand
GTCGCGGGTCTCGGAGATGTCGATGACGATCACCCGCTTGTGCACGTCGACCTGGGTGGCGGCGAGCCCGATGCCCGGGGCCTCGTACATCGTCTCCGCCATGTCCCGGACCAGCCGCTCGATCTCGGGGCCGAACACGGTCACCGGCGAGGCCACCTTCTTGAGGCGTGGGTCGGGGTACTCGAGTATCGGGAGAATCATGACCTACCTTGCCAAATGCATGTGCCGGATGCAGAATCCGCGATAAGCCCCTTATTTTGCGGCGCTTTAGGACGTTGACAAGGCCCGCCCGACCCGGAAGAGGTCTTATGCGTCAAAAGTTTAGCATGTCAAGATTGCTCGCCACGGCGCTCGCCGCCATGGCCATCGTCACGCTCGTCGCCCCGGTCGCGGCGCAGGATCTGCGGCTTGCCGACAACGCGCCGCAGACCTACACGGTGCAAAAAGGCGACACCCTATGGGACATTTCCGGCAGGTTCCTTCGCGACGCGTGGCGCTGGCCCGACGTCTGGCGGATGAACCGCGACCAGATCCGCAACCCGCATCTCATCTACCCGGGTGACGTGATCCGCCTCGACTACGTCGATGGACAGCCGCGGCTGTCCCTCGCCTCCGGTGGCGCCCGCGAATCGGTACGTCTTTCCCCGGCCACGCGCGCGACGCCGCTCGATCGCGAGGCGATCCCGACGATTCCCCCCGGGGACATCGAGCCCTACCTGTCGCGTCCGCTCGTCACCGGCCCCGAGGGCCTCAAGGATTCGGCCGAGATCATCGCCGGCCGTGACCGCGACCGCGTGATCCGCGGCGATGGTGACCGCGTCTACGTCGTCGGCATCGACGCCAAGGCCGGCGACCTCTGGCACATGTACCGCCCGGTCGGACCGATCCGCTCCCTCGACCGCAAGTCGACACTCGGTTTCGAGTTCCGGTTCCTCGGCTCGGCGCGGGTCGAGCGTTTCAACGAGGTGTCGACGCTGGTGATCGAAAACGCGAAGGAGGAGATCCTCCTCGGCGACCGGCTCGTGCCTGCGCCGCGCGAGGTGCTGGTCAATTACGTGCCCCACGCGCCCATCCGAGACGTCGAGGGCCGGATCATCGCGACCATGCGCGACACGGTCGAGCTCGGCCGCGGCGCCATCGTGACGATCGACCAGGGAGCAGCGGACGGCGTCGACGTCGGCACGGTGCTCGCGATCTACCGCGGCGTCGCGCCGATCCGCGATCCGCGCCCCAACAAGGACCAGCCGGTGATCATCCGCCATTGGGACCAGACCACCTGGTGGACGCCGGAACGGTATCTCGACGTCCCGCAGGAGCGCACCGGCCTCCTGTTCGTGTTCCGCGTGTTCGACCGGGTGTCCTTCGCCATCCTGCTGAACACGACCGATCCGGTGCAGGTGGGCGACTTCATCCGCAAGCCCTGACCGGTCGTCGACGGCCCGCGCCGGGGTGACCCGCACGCCCCATGCCTCTCGACGCTCGCGCTGACGCCTGGGCGCGGCTGGCGCTCGCACGCGTCCCGCCGGCGGCACTTGCCCCGCTGCTCCGCGCGTTCGCGAGCCCCGAGCGCCTGCTGTCGGCGTCGCGGGCGCAGATCGCCGCGGCTTCGTCGCCGGACACCGCGGCACGCGTACTCGCGCCAGTCGAGGGTGGCCTGCTCGAAGGCACGCGGCGCTGGCTCGCCGACCCCTCGCACCTGCTGGTCGCCTGGGACGACCCCGACTACCCGAAGGCGTTGCTCGAGACCGCCGACGCGCCGCCGGCGCTGTTCTGCATGGGGCGGCGGGAGATGCTGAACCGCCCTGCGCTCGCGATCGTCGGCAGCCGCAACGCAACGCCGCAGGGCGTCGAGAACGCCCGCGCGTTCGCGCGCGCGCTCTCGCTGTCCGGCCTCACGATCGTCTCGGGGCTCGCGATCGGCATCGACGCTGCTGCGCACCAAGGCGCGCTCGAAGGCGAGGGCTCGACGATCGCCTGCGTCGGCACCGGCCTCGACCGTGTCTACCCGGCGCGACACCTCGAGCTCGCGCACGTCATCGCGCTCTCCGGCGTCGTCGTCTCCGAGTTCGTCCCGGGCACGCCGCCTCTGCGGCAGAACTTCCCCCGGCGCAATCGCCTGATCAGCGGCCTCGCCAAGGGCGTGTTGGTGGTCGAGGCCACGGTGTCCTCGGGGTCGCTCATCACCGCGCGCCTCGCCGGGGAGCAGGGGCGCGAGGTGTTCGCGATTCCCGGCTCGATCCACTCGCCGTTCTCGAAGGGTTGCCACAAGCTGATCCGCGAAGGCGCAAAGCTGGTCGAGACCGCGCAAGACGTGCTCGACGAGCTCAGGATTCCCGGCTTGCGCCCGGCCCCCGAGGACCCCGCGGCCGCAGGACCCTCGGCCCATCATGCGATCGTCGCGGCGCTCGGCAGCGACCTCTGCGACATCGACACGTTGGTCGCGCGCACGCGGAAGTCGCCCGAATCGCTCGCTGCAGCGCTCGTCGAACTGGAGCTCGACGGCCAGGTCGCGGCCCTTCCTGGAGGACGCTGGCAGCGGGTCGCCTAGCGTCTGAGGACGCCCGCGGCACTTGGGGCGGGGTCGCTTGACACGCTGTTGGGTGTGCACTTGGACAACGAAGTGATCACTCACTTGCGCGCAAAGCGCCATCAAACTGTGACGACATCCTCCGCCAAAGGTTTTCTTGCCTCCGCTTCGGCCGCTCCGGTACCATCGCCCGCTCGCTTCGCCCGGCCCGAGGCCGGACCCCCGGAATGTCCAAGAGCCTGATCCTCGCCGAAAAGCCCTCCGTCGCCGCGGACATCGCGCGCGCGCTCGGCGGCTTCACGCGCCACGGCGAGTACTTCGAGAGCGACCGCCACGTCATCTCGTCGGCGGTGGGCCACCTGCTCGAGATCGGCATGCCGGAGGAAGAGGAGGTTAAGCGCGGCAAGTGGACGTTCGCCCACCTGCCGGCGATTCCGAGCCGCTTCGAGCTGAAGCCCATCGAGAAGAACGAGGCCCGGCTCAAGGTCCTGCTCAAGCTCATCAAGCGCAAGGACGTGACCGACCTGGTCAATGCCTGCGACGCGGGACGCGAGGGCGAGCTGATCTTCCGCTACATCGTCCAGTTCGCGAAGACCACCAAGCCCATCCGGCGCCTCTGGCTGCAGTCGATGACGGCCGCCGCGATCCGCGACGGCTTCGCGGCCCTGCGCTCCGACGAGGTCATGCGGCCCCTGGCCGACGCCGCCACCTGCCGCTCCGAGTCCGACTGGCTGGTCGGCATCAACGGCACGCGGGCCATGACGGCGTTCAACTCCAGGTCGGGCGGCTTCCAGCTCACGACCGTCGGGCGCGTGCAGACGCCCACGCTCGCGATCATCGTCGACCGCGAGGCGAAGATCCGCGCGTTCGTGCCCCGGGACTACTGGGAGGTGCTCGGCACGTTCCGGGCCAAGGCGGGCGAGTACGCCGGCCGCTGGTTCGACGAGAAGTGGAAGAAGAAGGACAACGACCCCGACGCCCGTGCCGAGCGGCTGTTCGACCAGGCCCGCGCCGAGGCGATCGCCACGGCGTGCGCCGGCAAGCCGGGCGAGGTCACCGAGGAGTCGAAGCCCTCGACGCAGATCGCGCCCCTCCTCTACGACCTGACCAGCCTGCAACGCGAGGCCAACGGCCGCTTCGGGTTCTCGGCGCGCACGACGCTCTCGCTCGCCCAGGCGCTCTACGAGAAGCACAAGGTACTGACCTACCCCCGCACCGATTCGCGTGCCCTGCCGGAGGACTACCAGGGCACCGTGAAGGCGACGATGGAGGTGCTGGGCGAAACCAACGCCTACGGCACGTTCGCGCGGCGTGTGATCAAGGAAAAGTGGGTGCGCCCCAACAAGCGCATCTTCGACAACGCCAAGGTGTCGGACCACTTCGCGATCATCCCGACGCTCGCCGCGCCCAAGCACCTTAACGAGGCCGAGCAGAAGCTCTACGACATGGTGGTGCGGCGCTTCCTCGCCGTGTTCTTCCCCGCGGCCGAGTACCTGGTCACGACCCGCATCACGCGCGTCGCCGGCGAGCCGTTCAAATCCGAAGGCAAGGTGCTGATCGAGCCCGGCTGGCTCGCGGTCTACGGCAAGGTGTCGCAGGAGGACGAGCCGACGCTCGTCGCGGTCGAGGCAGGGGAGCAGGTCGCGACAGAGAAGGTCGACGTCGTGAAACTCGTCACGCGGCCGCCGCCGCGCTTCAACGAGGCGACGCTGCTCTCCGCGATGGAGGGCGCCGGCAAGCAGATCGAGGACGAGGAGCTCCGCGAAGCGATGCGCGAGAAGGGCCTCGGCACGCCGGCGACGCGCGCGCAGATCATCGAGGGCCTGATCCTCGAGCGCTACATCTATCGCGACGGCCGCGAGCTCGTGCCGACCGCCAAGGCGTTCTCGCTGATGACGTTGCTCTCGGGGCTCGGCATCCCCGAGCTCGTGAGCCCGGAGCTCACGGCGGAGTGGGAGTACCAGCTCGCCGAGATGGAGCACGGCCGGTTGTCGCGCACGCAGTTCATGCGCGAGATCGTCAAGATGACGAAGAACATCGTCGCGCAGGCCAAGAACTACGAGAGCGACACGATCCCGGGCGACTTCGCCACGCTCGCCGCGCCCTGTCCGAAGTGCGGCGGCGAGGTGCACGAGAAGTACAAGAAGTTCCAGTGCGTGAGTCCTTCCTGCGACTTCGGGTTCTGGAAGATCCTCGGCGGCCGCCAGCTCGAGCCCGCCGAGGCCGAGGCGCTGATCCGCGACCGCGAGGTGGGTCCGCTGGAGGGCTTCCGCAGCCGCCTGGGCCGCGCCTTCGCCGCGAAGCTCCGGCTCACCGACACGCTCGAGGTCCAGTTCGACTTCGGGCAGGGCGACGGCGAGGGCGACGAAGCGCCGGACTTCACGGGGCAGGACCCGCTGGGGCCGTGCCCCAAGTGCAGCGCGCGCGTGTTCGAGACCGCCAATGCCTACGTGTGCGAGAAGGCGGTCGGCGCGGACAAGACGTGCGACTTCCGCTCCGGGCGCACGATCCTCTCGCGCAGCGTCGAGCGGGAGCAGATGCAGAAGCTCCTCGCCACCGGCAAGACGGATCTCCTGCAGTTCGTGTCGGCGCGCACCAAGCGCCCGTTCAGCGCGTTCCTCGTGCGTCAGCCCGACGGCAAGGTCGGCTTCGAGTTCGAGGCGCGCGACCCGTCGAAAAAGGGCCGCCCGCAACGCGCGGCGGCACTGCGATCGATCGGCACGCACCCGGCCGACGGCGCGCCGGTCGAACTGTTCTCGGGACGCTACGGCCCGTACGTAAAGCACGGCGGCGTCAACGCGACCGTCCCCGAGGGCCTCAAGCCCGACCAGCTCACGCTCGAGCAGGCGCTCGAGTTGCTTGCGGCCAAGGGCGGCAAGGCCGCATCGAAGCCGCGTGCCGCGCGCGCCCGTGCCCCGGCCAAACCCGCCGCGGCCGCGGGCCCGGCCCGGAGCCCTCGGCCGCCCGTCGCGGGTCGCGGCACGGCCGCGACGGCGCGCACGGCAGCGACGACCGCCCCACGAGCCACGGCCAAGACTGCCGCGAAGACCCCGGCGCGCACGGCGTCAGCGAAAAAGACCGGCGCGCGCAAGACTGCCGCGGCCAAGCGCACGACGCGCAAGTAGGCGCGCCGCCGCGCTTCCCCGCGCTGCGCGGACTGCCGGGCACGGGTGACGCCCTCCCGCCAGCCTGCGGCACCGCAACCACCGACCCTTCCGCGCCATGCGCTGGCTCGTGATCCTCGTCGCGACGATCGTCGTCGTGAGCTTCGCCTGGCCCTGGCTCGCGCGCCTCGGCCTCGGACGACTGCCCGGCGACCTCACGATCACCCGCCGGGGCCGTACCTACCAGGTCCCGATCACGACGACGGTGCTGCTCTCGCTGTTCCTGTCGCTGGTGCTGCGGTTGTTCGGCCGCTGAGGACCGATCCGGCCTGCGGCAAGCGATACCCCGTGGTGCTTCCCCGCCCCGCTGCGGCCTCCGCAACTGGTTGGGCGAATCGCTGTGCGACGATGTCGGCCGCTTGCGTCGACTCGCCCCGGTCGCATCCCCGCTTCGCGGGGCCCCTGCTCCCCGGCTCGCACCGCTAGATCCGCAGCGTCGAGCCGTAGCCAGTGAGCTCCAGGTACCCGCGCCCGACCACGCGGCCCGCCACGCTCGCCGTCACGGCACCCTCCCAGTAGACCACGCCGGTCGCCCCGCGCGAATCGAGTTCCTGGTCGTCCATCAGC
>CAYQAF010000117.1:0-6306 GCA_964415375.1 uncultured Alcaligenaceae bacterium | reverse complement strand
TACGAGGAGTCCTGCGGCCAGTGCACGCCGTGCCGCGAGGGCACCGGCTGGCTGTGGCGCGTCGTCGACCGCATCGAGCACGGTCGCGGGCGTTCCGAGGACCTCGAGCTCCTGAACTCGATCGCGGACAACATCCAGGGTCGCACGATCTGCGCGCTCGGCGATGCGGCCGCGATGCCGGTGCGCGCCTTCGTCAAGCACTTCCGCGACGAGTTCCAGCACCACATCGACCACGGCCGCTGCATCGTGCCGCCGTACGTGTAGACCATGGCCGACGGTCTGCTCAACATCGAGGTCGACGGTCGTGCCGTGCAGGTGCCGCAGGGCAGCACGGTCATGGACGCCGCGAACCGGCTTGGCATCTTCGTCCCCCACTTCTGCTACCACAAGAAGCTGTCGATCGCGGCCAACTGCCGCATGTGCCTCGTCCAGGTCGAGAAGGCGCCGAAGCCCATGCCGGCGTGCGCGACTCCCGTGACGGACGGCATGAAGGTGTTCACGCACTCGGACCAGGCGGTCGGTGCGCAGAAGGGCGTGATGGAGTTCCTGCTCATCAACCATCCGCTCGACTGCCCGATCTGCGACCAGGGCGGCGAATGCCAGCTGCAGGACCTGGCCGTCGGGTACGGGGCATCCGCCTCGCGCTACCAGGAGCCGAAGCGTGTCGTGGTCCACAAGAGCCTCGGCCCGCTGATCTCCGCCGAGGAGATGACGCGCTGCATCCACTGCACGCGGTGTGTCCGCTTCGGGCAGGAGATCGCGGGCGTGATGGAGCTCGGCATGATCGGCCGCGGCGAGCACGCCGAGATCGTCGCGTTCGTGGGCAACACGGTCGACTCCGAGCTCTCCGGCAACATGATCGACCTCTGTCCCGTCGGCGCGCTCACGTCGAAGCCGTTCCGCTACAAGGCGCGCACCTGGGAGCTCGCCCGGCGCAAGTCGATATCCCCGCACGACTCGCTCGGCAGCAACGTCATCGTCCAGGTGAAGGGCGACCAGGTGATGCGCGTGCTCCCGCTCGAGAACGAGACGGTGAACGAGTGCTGGATCTCGGACAAGGACCGGTTTTCCTACGAGGCGCTCAACTGCGAGGACCGGCTCACCGTCCCGATGGTGAACGAGGGCGGGACGTGGCGCGAGGTCGACTGGCCGACCGCGCTCGAGCGGGTGGTGTCCGGCCTGCGCGACGTCGCCGCCCGCCACGGTGGCAGCGCCCTCGGCGCGCTGGCCTCGCCGCACGCGACCCTCGAGGAACTCGCGCTCGTCGCACGGCTGATGCGCGGCCTCGGCTCCGACAACATCGATTGCCGCCTGCGGCAGGCCGACTTCCGCGGTGACCGGCCGGCAGCGCGCTGGCTCGGCATGCCGGTCGCCGAGCTGGGAAGCCTCGACCGCGTGCTCGTCGTCGGCAGCTTCCTGCGCAACGATCACCCGCTGGTCGCCCAGCGCCTGCGCCAGGCTGCGAAACGTCGTGCTCGCGTGCTGAAGCTCGGTTCGGTCGACGACGACTGGCTGATGCCCGTCGCGCACCAGGTGATCGTGCCGCCGTCGCAGCTGCCGGCGGCGCTCGCCCAGATCGTCGTCGCCGCTGCCCGTGCCGCAGGGCGGCCGGTGCCGGTGCCGCTCGACGGCATCGCGGGCCTCGAGCCGTCGGAGTCCGCCCGGGCCATCGCGGCCGAGCTCCTGTCGGGCACCCGGCGCGCCGTGCTGCTCGGCAACTTCGCCGAGCAGCATGCCGAGGCGTCGCAGCTCCACGCGCTCGCGCAGGCGCTGGCGGCGATCACGGGCGCCACGCTGGGGTTCCTGCGCGAGGCCGCGAACAGCGTCGGCGCGGAGCTTGCCGGCGCGCGCCCTCACGGCGACGGGCTGAACGCGAAGGCGATGCTCGCCGCGCCGCGGCGCGCCTATCTCATGCTGCACGCGGAGGCCGAGCTCGACTGCGCGAGCCCGCTCGCTGCGCGCGCGGCCCTCGAGCGCGCCGAGCTCGTGGTGGTGATGAGCCCGTTCCGCCATGGCATGGCCTACGCCGACGTGCTGCTGCCCATCGCGCCGTTCACCGAGACCTCGGGCACGTTCGTCAACTGCGAAGGACGCGCACAGAGCTTCCGCGGCGTGGTGAAGCCGCGCGGGCAGGCACGACCGGGCTGGAAGGTGCTGCGCGTGCTCGGCACGATGCTCGGACTCGGGGGCTTCGACGCCGAGGCATCGGAGGCGATACGCGACGCCGTCGTCGCGCCCGGAAGCGACCTCGCCGGGCACCTCGACAACCGCACCGACGTGCCGCTCCTCGCGCCCGCCGCGCCCGTGGCCGGCATCGAGCGCGTCGCGGACGTGCCGATCTACTTCGCCGATCCGCTGGTACGTCGGGCGACGTCGTTGCAGCAGACCAAAGCCGCTCGCCCACCCCGTGCGCGGGTGCACCGCATGCTGCTCGACCAGCTCGGCATCGCTGAGGGTGCGCAGGTCCGCATTCGCCAGGGCCAGGGCGAGGCCGTGGTCGCGACGGTCGTCGATCCCGAGGTGCCGCCGGGCGTGGTCCGGCTGGCGGCGGCGCACGCATCGACGTGTGCGCTCGATGCGCTGTCGGGCCCGGTCACCGTGGAGCGCGCGTAGATGGAACCGCTGCTCGCCCCGGTGCGCGAGTTTCTCGGCCCCGCCTGGCTGCCGCTGTGGACGCTGGTCAAGGTCCTGGGGATCGCGATCCCGGTGATCCTCTGCGTTGCCTACCTGACCTACGCCGAGCGCAAGGTCATCGGCTGGATGCAGGTGCGCGTCGGACCCAACCGGGTGGGTCCCTACGGCCTGCTGCAGCCGTTCGCCGACGTGATCAAGATGCTCTTCAAGGAGATCGTGGTCCCGTCGGGGTCGAACCGATGGCTGTTCTTCATCGCGCCGATGCTCTCGCTCGCGCCCGCGCTCGCCGCCTGGGCGGTCGTGCCGTTCTCCGAGACGCTGGTCCTCGCCGACATCAACGCGGGCCTGCTCTACATCCTTGCGATGACGTCGATCGGCGTCTACGGCGTCATCCTGGCGGGCTGGGCGTCGAACTCCAAGTACGCGTTCCTGGGCTGCCTGCGCTCGGCCGCGCAGATCGTCTCCTACGAGATCGCGATGGGCTTCGCGCTGGTCGGCGTGCTGATGGCGGCGAACAGCCTGAACCTCTCCGACATCGTGCGCGGCCAGGACGGCGGGGCGGCGTACTGGTACATCTGGCCGCTGTTCCCGCTGTTCGCCGTCTACCTGATCTCCGGCATTGCCGAGACCAACCGCCACCCGTTCGACGTCGCCGAGGGCGAGTCCGAGATCGTCGCCGGCTTCCACGTCGAGTACTCGGGCATCGGGTTCGCGCTGTTCTTCCTCGCCGAGTACATGAACATGATCCTGATCGCGGTGCTGACCGCGGTCATGTTCCTCGGCGGGTGGCTGTCGCCGTGGCCGGGCCTGAACGACGTTCGCCTGCCGGACGGGCTGCCCGTCTTCGGCGGCGCGGCGCCCTTCGGCGACGGGCTGCCGTGGCTAGCAATCAAGGTCGCGGCGGTGCTGCTCGTCTTCCTGTGGATCCGCGCGACGTTCCCGCGCTACCGCTACGACCAGATCATGCGCCTCGGCTGGAAGGTGTTCATCCCGATCACGCTGATCTGGATCGTGTTCGTCGGTGCGATGATGCAGACCCGCTGGGCAAACCTGTTCCACTGAACGCCATGCTCGCCCGCGTCCGCGACTTCTTCTCGACGTTCCTGCTCCTCGAGCTGTTCCGCGGCATGGCGTTGACCGGTCGCCACCTGTTCGCGCGCAAGGTCACGATCATGTTCCCGGAGGAGAAGACGCCCTACGGCCCGCGCTTCCGCGGCCTGCACGCACTGCGCCGCTATCCGAACGGCGAGGAGCGCTGCATCGCCTGCAAGCTCTGCGAGGCGGTCTGCCCGGCGCTCGCGATCACGATCGAGTCCGAGCAGCGGGACGACGGCTCCCGACGCACCACGCGCTACGACATCGACCTCACCAAGTGCATCTTCTGCGGGTTCTGCGAGGAGAGCTGTCCCGTCGACTCGATCGTCGAGACCCGCATCCTCGAGTACCACGGGGAGAAGCGCGGCGACCTCCTCTACACCAAGGAGATGCTGCTCGCGGTGGGCGATCGATACGAGGCCGAGATCGCGGCCGACCGCGCGGAGGACGCCCGGTACCGCTGATCCCGGAGCTTTCCACCCGACCCTCCCGCCGACGATGCCCTTCGAGTCCGCGATCTTCTACGTCTTTGCCGCGCTGCTGGTGTTCGCGGCGTTGCGCGTCGTCTCGACGCGGAACCCAGTGCACGCCGCGCTGTGGCTCGTGCTCGCCTTCTTCACGGCATCGGGCATCTGGCTGCTGCTCGGGGCGGAGTTCCTGGCGATCGCGCTGGTGCTGGTCTACGTGGGCGCGGTCATGGTGCTGTTCCTGTTCGTCGTGATGATGCTGGACGTCAACTTCGACGCCTTGCGCACGAACTTCCGCAGCTACCTGCCCGTCGCGGTGACGGTCGGGCTGCTGGTGCTCTTCGAGATGACGCTGCTGCTCGTGAACGCGACGCGCGGCAGCGCAGCGACGCCGGCCCCGCCGGCAGCGACCGAGTCGAACACGCGCGCGCTGGGGCGGCTCATCTACGTCGACTATGTCTACCCGTTCGAGATCGCCGCAGTGGTGCTGCTGGTCGCGATCGTCGCGGCGATCGCGCTCACGCATCGCCGCCGCCGCGCGACCCGCTACCAGGACCCGGCGGAGCAGGTGAAGGCAAGGAGCCGGGACCGCGTGCGGATCGTCGAGATGCCCTCGGAGAAGCGCGAGACCTGACGCGCCTCGGGGATGGAGCGGCCCTGCGAGGCCGACCGTCCCGCGCGCCAGACGCAAGGATCGACAGGGAGAACGCAGTGTCATTGTCCATCGTGCCGGGCCTCTCGCACTACCTCGTGCTGGGCGCGGCGCTCTTCGCGATCGCGATCGTCGGGATCTTCCTCAACCGGCGCAACGTCATCATCCTGCTGATGTCGATCGAGCTCATGCTGCTCGCCGTCAACCTGAACTTCGTCGCGTTTTCGCACTTCCTGGGCGACATGGCGGGGCAGGTGTTCGTGTTGTTCATCCTCACGGTGGCCGCCGCCGAGTCGGCGATCGGCCTCGCGATCCTCGTGCTGCTGTTCCGCAACGTCGGCTCGATCGACGTCGAGGAGCTCTCGAAGCTCAAGGGGTAGGGGATCGAGATGAAGCCGCTCTACCTCCTCGTTCCGCTCGTCCCGCTCGCGGCGTCCGTCGTCGTCGGGCTGTTCGGACGCCGGCTGGGTCGCACGCTCTCGCACTGGCTGTGCATCGGCGGCGTGGCATTCGCGTTCGCCGCCTCGCTCGCGATCGCCCGGGAGGTTGCGGGCGGGCATACCTTCAACGGCGACCTCTACACCTGGGCGCAGGTGGGCGGCGTTCGTTTCGCCGTGGGCTTCCTGATCGACCCGCTCACTGTGACGATGATGCTGGTCGTCACGTTCGTGTCGCTGATGGTCCACGTCTACACGATCGGCTACATGGCCGAGGATCCCGGCTACACCCGTTTCTTCTCGTACATCTCGCTGTTCACGTTCGCGATGCTCATGCTGGTCATGAGCAACAACTTCCTGCAGCTGTTCTTCGGCTGGGAGGCGGTGGGGCTCGTCTCGTACCTGCTGATCGGCTTCTGGTACACGCGCCCCTCGGCGATCCACGCGAACCTGAAGGCGTTCCTGGTCAACCGGGTCGGCGACTTCGGCTTCGTGCTCGGCATCGGACTCGTCGTGGCCCACTTCGGCACGCTCGACTACGCCGAGGTGTTCGGCCGCGCGGAAACCCTCGCCGCCGCGACGCTGGTCCCGTGGGAAGGCGCCACCTGGTCGCTG
Organism: uncultured Alcaligenaceae bacterium; assembly: GCA_964415375.1. Classification (GTDB taxonomy): domain Bacteria; phylum Pseudomonadota; class Gammaproteobacteria; order Burkholderiales; family Casimicrobiaceae; genus VBCG01. Next base: position 406 of record CAYQAF010000117.1, on the reverse strand, counting down.
ATGACGGCGATCTGCATTGGCCTGTTCGTCGGCGCGATGGGCAAGAGCGCGCAGGTCCCGTTGCACGTCTGGCTGCCGGACTCGATGGAAGGCCCGACGCCGATCTCGGCGCTGATCCACGCGGCGACGATGGTCACGGCCGGCATCTTCATGGTCGCCCGCATGAGCCCGCTGTTCGAGCTCTCGGAGACGGCGCTCACGTTCGTCACGGTGATCGGAGCGACTACGGCGCTGTTCATGGCCTTTCTCGGCATCGTGCAGAACGACATCAAGCGCGTGGTCGCCTACTCGACGCTCTCGCAGCTCGGCTACATGACGGTCGCGCTCGGTGTTTCGGCGTATTCGGCTGCTATCTTCCACCTGATGACGCACGCGTTCTTCAAGGCGCTGCTGTTCCTCGCCGCCG
>CAYQAF010000116.1:0-6351 GCA_964415375.1 uncultured Alcaligenaceae bacterium | reverse complement strand
GCGATCCGCGTGCTGCGCGAGCACGGTGTGGCGTGGACCGATCACCCCTACGAGTACGAAGAGCGCGGCGGCACCGCCGTTTCCGCGCGCGAGCTCGGCGTTCCCGAGCACGCCTGCATCAAGACGCTCGTGATGCAGGACGACGCGAAGCGGCCGCTGGTCGTGCTGATGCACGGCGACCGCGAGGTGTCGACCAAGAACCTCGCGCGATTCCTCGGCGTCAAGACCGTCGAGCCGTGCCCGGCGGCAGTCGCCGACCGGCACTCCGGCTACCAGGTCGGCGGCACCAGCCCCTTCGGCACGAAGCGGGCGATGCCCGTGTACATGGAGCGGACGATTGCGGCGCTGCCGCGGATCTACGTCAACGGCGGGCGTCGCGGTTACCTGGTGGGGATGAGTCCGGCCGACCTGATCCGCGTGCTGTCGCCGGTGCTGATCGACGTCGCGGTCGACGCCTGACGCAGACGGCCCCGCTACGCGCGGTGCCGCTCGATCGCAACGCCGATTTCGCGCACGCCGCGCAGCGCCGCCGGCTTCGCGACCCTGAGCTTCACCCAGGCCGCGGCGAACTCCGCGAGCACGATCCCGGCGATCGCCTCGGCGAAGCGCTCGAGCAGCGGGTGCGGATTCGTCGCGGCGAAGGCCGACAGGCGCTCGACCACCTTCGCGTAGTCGAGCGCGTCGGCGAACTTGCCGCTGCGGAATGCACGGTCGTCGGCGAGCCCGATTTCGAGGTCGAGGCGCACCGTCTGCAGCATCTGCTTCTCCCACGCATACACGCCGATCTTCGTCTGCACGCGGAAGTCGTGGATGAAGATCGTGTTGGCGTCCATGGGATGGGGAGCATCGCGCGGCCGTGGGACGACCGCTTTGCTAGAATCGACCCGGATTTTACCGCCCGCCCGCTCGGCAGCCCTTCGAGACGCGCATCCGCAGGTCACGAGAGAGCTTCCCCAACAGGCTGTTGACCGTGTTCGCCGCGCTCGTCATCGTCGCTCTGGCCTACCTGCTCGGGTCGATCTCGTTCGCCGTCGTCGTCTCGAAGGCCTTCGGCCTGCCGGACCCGCACGGGTACGGCTCGGGCAATCCGGGCGCGACCAACGTGCTGCGCACCGGCAACAGGAAGGCCGCGCTGCTCACGCTGCTGGGCGACGGACTCAAGGGCTTCGTCGCGGTCTACGCGGCGCAGCAGCTCGCGGCGCAGTTCGGCACGCCGGCCTGGACGGTCGCCGCGGCCGCGGTCGCGGTGTTTCTCGGCCACATCTATCCGGTGTTCCACGGCTTCCGCGGCGGCAAGGGTGTGGCGACCGGCGCCGGCATCGTGTTCGCACTGCACTGGCCGCTCGGGCTCACGCTCACTGTGATCTGGCTCACGATGGCCTACGGCTTCAAGATCAGCTCGCTCGCCGCGCTCGTCGCCGCCGTGCTGATGCCGCTCGGCATGTTCTACATCCAGGGCGCGACGCTCACCGCGTGGGCGATGGTGCCGATCGCGGTGCTGCTCATCTGGCGCCACCGCGACAACATCCGCAAGCTCCGCAGCGGACAGGAGCGCTCGATCGGCCGCTCGTAGCGAGCCGAGGCGTCAAGGCGCCGGCGCGTGCAATTCCGCGAGCGCCCAGCGCGGTCGCACGCCGAACGTGCGCGCGCCCGGTCGGGCCTCCGCGAGCCGCATGGCGCCGGCGAGCGCGATCATCGCGCCGTTGTCGGTGCAGAAGGCGAGTTCCGGGAAGTAGACGCGCGCGCCACGCGGCTCGATCGCGCCGGCAAGCCGGGCACGCAGCGTACGGTTCGCGCCCACGCCGCCGGCCACGACCAGCCGCGTATGGCCCGTCGCGGCGAGCGCCGCGATCGACTTCCCCACCAGCACGTCGACGACCGCGGCCTCGAACTCGCGCGCGATGTCGGCCTTCGCCTGCGCGGGTAGCGCGCCGTCGCGCTCGAGGTGGCGCACGAGCGTCAGCGCGGCGGTCTTCAGCCCCGAGAAGCTCATGTCGAGGTCGCCGGAGTCGAGCATCGGCCGCGGCAGGCTGACGGCACCGGCGCGGCCGCATTCCGCGAGGCGAGCGAGGGCCGGCCCGCCGGGGTACGGAAGGCCGAGGAGCTTCGCCGTCTTGTCGAATGCCTCGCCGGCGGCGTCGTCCTGCGTGTCCCCGAGAAGCCGGTAGCGCCCGACGCCCGCGACCTCGAACAGTTGACTGTGCCCGCCCGACACGAGCAGCGCGACAAACGGGAAGTCCGGGCGCGGATCGGACAGGAGGGGCGACAGCAGGTGCCCCTCCAGGTGATGGATGCCGATCGCCGGCCGGCCGAGCGCATAGGCAAGGGCGGAAGCGACGCTCGCCCCCACCAGCAACGCGCCCGCGAGCCCGGGCCCCTCGGTATAGGCAATGCCGTCCAGGTCGGCGAGCGTGGTTGCCGATTCGGCCAGCACCGCTTCGATCAGCGGCACCAGATGGCGCACGTGATCGCGGGAGGCGAGCTCGGGCACGACGCCGCCGTAGGGGCGGTGCAGCGCAATCTGCGAGTCAAGCGCGTGGGCAAGGAGACCGCCGGCGGTGTCGTACACCGCGGCGCCGGTCTCGTCGCAGGACGTCTCGATGCCGAGGACACGCATCGGACGATTATAGGAGGGGGCCTCCGGAAGCCCCCCGTAGATCGTCGTCACGCGCCACCTCGGGACGCAAGTACTGCCGAATATCAATAGCGCATTCCTGGTCCTGTTCTCGGGCACGTCTCCGTTCGGGCCGTCCCGGGGCTTGCCGGTGTGCTCCCGGCTGCGCTATGATGGCAGGCTGTTTCGATTGCCAAAAATCCGGATACCCGCACCCATGCCTACCGTTCGCGTCCGCGACAACGAGCCTTTCGAGGCCGCGCTGCGCCGCTTCAAGCGCACGATCGAGAAGACCGGCCTCCTGACCGAGCTCCGCGCCCGCGAGTTCTACGAGAAGCCCACTTCCGAGCGCAAGCGCAAGAAAGCCGCCGCAGTGAAGCGCCACTACAAGCGCATCCGCAGCCAGCAACTGCCGCCGAAGCTCTACTAGCCGACCCGCCGCACGCGGCGACCGATTCACCCGGAGGGGGCGAAGCGATTCGCCCCCTCCTGCTTTGGAGCCCCCTATGTCGCTCAAGGCGAAGATCACCGAGGACATGAAGGACGCGATGCGGGCGAAGGACACCCCGCGGCTGTCGACGATCCGCATGCTCCTCGCGGCCGTGAAGCAGCGTGAGGTCGACGAGCGTCGCGAGCTCGCCGACGCCGACGTGCTCGTGGTCATCGACAAGATGATGAAGCAGCGCCGCGACTCGATCGCCCAGTTCGAGGCCGGCCACCGCGCCGACCTCGCCGCGGTCGAGAAGGCGGAGCTCGACGTGCTCGCAGGTTACATGCCGCAGCCCCTCTCGGACGCCGAGATCGACGCCCTGATTGCCGAGGCGATGGCCTCGACCGCCGCCACCGGTGCGGCCGGCATGGGCAAGGTGATGGCCGAGCTCAAGCCCCGCCTCGCCGGACGCGCCGACCTCGCCGCCGTTTCGGCCAAGGTCAAGGCCCGGCTCAGCGGCTGATCCCTCCCGGCCGAGCCAGGGCCTGCCCGGGACCGCCCGGGCATCGCCGATTGCCGGCGCCACCCCCTTTCGGAGCGCCTCCCGAGCGGGGATCCTTCGTCGGCCCCCTTCCCTGGGAACGGGGGGTGGCGAATAATCGGCGGGCGTCCCTGCCGTGTGGCGCATCCGCGCGGTCGGGCAGGCGAAGCCGATGGAGGAGAACTTTCTACCGGCTTCTGCCTGCCCGGCCGTGCGTGATGCTGCGATCGCGAAGCTCCCGATGATCCCCAACGACTTCATCCAGACGCTGCTGTCGCGCGTGGACATCGTCGAGGTCATCGACCGCCTGGTACCGCTCAAGAAGGCCGGCGCCAATTACGTCGCCTGCTGCCCCTTCCACAGCGAGAAGTCGCCCTCGTTCACCGTCAGCCCGAGCAAGCAGTTCTATCACTGCTTCGGCTGCGGCGCGCACGGTACGGCGATCGGCTTCCTGATGGAGTACGCGGGCAAGACGTTTCCGGACGCGGTGGACGATCTCGCGCGCGACGCGGGGCTCACCGTGCCGCGCGTCGAGCGCCCCGGCGAGCGCGAGCGCCGCGAGGAGGTCGCCGACCTGACCGAGCACCTCCTCACCGCGGCGAAGTTCTACCGGGCCGCGCTGCGCGACGCGCCGCGCGCCATCGATTACCTCAAGGCCCGCGGGCTCACCGGCGCCGTCGCCGCCAAGTACGGCATCGGTTACGCGCCCGACGAATGGCAGTCGCTCGAACGGGCGTTCCAGGACTACGGCGACGCGGCCCTCGAGGCCGCGGGACTCGTGATCAAGGGCGACGGCGGCAAGCGCTACGACCGGTTTCGCGACCGGATCATGTTCCCGATCCACGACGTGCGCGGGCGCGTCGTGGGCTTCGGCGGGCGCGTGCTCGACCGCGGCGAGCCCAAGTACCTGAATTCTCCCGAGACGCCGGTCTTTGCCAAGGGTCGCGAGCTCTACGGGCTGTTCCAGGCGCGCGACGCGATACGGGACGCGGCGCGCGTCGTCGTGGTCGAGGGCTACATGGACGTCGTCGCGCTGGCGCAACACGGCGTCGGCTACGCGGTGGCCACGCTCGGCACGTCGACGACGCCGGTCCACGTCCAGAAGCTGTTCCGCCTTACCGACTCGGTAGTGTTCTGCTTCGACGGCGACAACGCCGGGCGCAAGGCCGCCTGGCGCGCGCTGGAAAACGCGCTGCCGACGCTCGCCGACGGCAAGAACGCTCAGTTCCTGTTCCTGCCCGATGGCGAGGATCCGGACGACTTCGTCCGCAAGCGCGGCAAGGCCGCGTTCGAATCTGCGCTGGGCGATGCCGTGCCGCTGTCGGACTTCCTGCTGCGGGAGCTGGCGGCGCGCCACCCGCCCACCAGCGCCGAGGGACGTGCGGCGCTGGTCGCCGCGGCGAGGCCCCATATCGCGGTGATCACCGCCCCCGTGCTCGCAGCACTGCTTCGCCGGCGCCTGGCCGAGCTCTCCGGCCTGCCGGAATCCGACCTCAAGCATCTGCTTCAGCCCGCACCCGGCGCGGCGCCGGATCGCGGCGCACCGCGGCCCGATCGCCGCGGCGTGTCGCGCGGTCCGTCCCGGCGCGCACCCTCGCTCGCCCGCGAGCTGATCCAGGGGCTGCTGCTGCAGCCGGAGCTCGCCCGCTCGATCGCGTTGCCCCGGCCCGACGACGGCACCGCCGAGGGAGCCGCACTTGCCGCACTGGTGGACTTCTGCGCTGCCGAGCCCGGCCCGCTCAACACCGCCGCGGTGATGCAGCACTTCGCGCAGACCGGGCACGACGCCGTGCTGTCCTCGGCGCTCGCCTCCGCACACGACCACGCGCTCGGGGTCGACCAGGTGGAGGCCCAGCTTCGCGCGGGCGCCGCCCGCTGGTGGCAGAACGCGCGGCGGGCGGGCACCCCGACCCCACCGCCCGAGGCGGGACTCTCCACCGAGGAGACCGAACGCCTGCGGCAACTCGAGATCGTCCGCCGCGGGCGATCGGCGCCTCCTGCGTCCGACACCGAGACCTGAGTTCCGATGCTCCCCGGCCGCCGCACGGAACTCGGCGGAGGGTGTCGGAACCATAGTAAAATTTGAAGTTTTCCTGAATCGACCCCACGTGAACGGAAGGCCCCGCCCGAGGCCGCCGTTCCCGACGCCGCTGCACGCCGCCCTCAAGGAGTCCCATGGCCAAGTCGCCCGCTAAGCCCGCCCGGAAGTCGCCCGCGAAGGCGAAGACCCCCGCCCGCAAGCCCGCGCCCCACAAGCCGGCGGCCGCGGCGAAGAAGCCCGCGGCCAAGGCGCGGCCGAGCCCGAAGGCGAAGAGCGCCGCCAAGCCTGCCGCCAAGCCGAAGACGAAGCCGGTCGCGAAGCCGAAGGCCAAGACGATCGCGAAGGCGCCGCCGGCGGCCAAGTCGAGGCCGGTGGTGAAGCCGGCCGCCAAGCCTACCCCGAAGACCGCCGCGAAGCACGCTGTCGCCAACTCCGCGGCCAAGGCGCTGGTGAAGGGCGCAACCGCACCCAAGCCCGCATTGAAGGAAGATCGGGTCGCGAAGGCTGCGGCCAAGCCGACAGTTGCCCCCAAGGGCCCGCCCGCGTCGAAGTCCAAGGCCGAGGTCCACGCCAAACCGCAGGTGCCCGCGAAGGCCCAGCCCGATGCGAAGGCCCAGCCCGGTGCGCAGGCGCAGGCCCAGCCCGGTGCAAAGGCCCAGCCCGGTGCAAAGGCCCAGCCCGGTGCAAAGGCCCAGCCCGGTGCGAAGGCCAAGCCAGGTGCGAAG
>CAYQAF010000115.1:0-6365 GCA_964415375.1 uncultured Alcaligenaceae bacterium | reverse complement strand
GCCGGCGAACAGCGCCAGCGCGACCACGACGAGCAGGTCCGCCGGCGTCACTGCGACGTGCGCGATGCCGTCGTAGAAGGCCCCAAAGCCCGTCTCGACGAGGTGGGCGTGCGCGGGCTGCGCGGTCAGCCCCGCCACGACCGCGAAAACCCGGAGCACCGCGATCAGGCCGTTGCGCGCCATAGGAAGAACAGTCCCGCGAGCGCGACGCCGCCACCCGCGACGCGTACCGCCCGCCGACCCGCGGGCCAGCGGTGCACGACGCCGAGCAGGATGCCGCAGGCGTGCAGAAGGCCGGTGGCCACGACGAAGCCGAAGCTGTAGAGGAGCGCGCTCGTTCCCTCGGGCAGTTCGCGCCCATGGGCGTGGCCGTGGAAGATCGCGAAGAAGGCGACGATCGCCGCGGCGAGCGCGATCGGCGGACGGACCTCGGCCGCCACCATCGCGCCGAGAACGATCGCCGACATCGCGATGCCGATCTCGACGCCGGGGAGTCCGACACCGAGCAGTCCCAGCAGCCCGCCGAACGCCATCACCACGGGGAACGCGACCGGAAGCACCCAGATTGCCGGGGCTCCGAGCACGGCGCCCCAGAGTCCGACCGCGATCATCGCCAGCACATGGTCCATGCCCGAGACCGGGTGCGCAAGGCCGGCAAGGAAGCCCGCCGCCTGGCCGGTCTCCTCGTGCGCAAGTGCCACCGTCGACGCGAGTGCCAGCAGCGTCGCGACCGTGGTGCGCGCCGCGCGAGCGCCGAGCGCGTGCCTCATGCGAATCCCTTGAACAGGACGGCGACGCGCTGGATCGTCCAGTATGCGCCGAGCGTGCCGACCACGTAACCGGGAAGCCGTTGCACTGCCGTCGGCCAGCGGATCTGCAGCAACCGGAATGCGCGCTCGAGCATCAGGATCGCGATCACGAACGCGAGCTGGCCGATCTCGACGCCGACGTTGAATAGCAGCAGCGCAAGCGGTATCTCGCTCTTCGGGAGACCGAGCTGCGCGAGGCCGCTCGCGAAGCCGAAGCCGTGCAGCAGGCCGAATGCAAACGCCACCACCCAAGGGTGACGGATCGTGAAGCTGGTCTCGCCGCGCCAGCGGCGCACGATCTCCGGCCCCAGGAACAGGATCGACAGCGCGATGACCGCGTTGAGCGGCGCCGGCGCCACCTGCGCGATGCCGAACGTCGCCACCGCGAGCGTGATGCTGTGGGCGAGTGTGAACGCCGTCACCGTCTTCACGAGCGTCCAGCGGTCGCGCACGATCAGGAGCAGCCCGAGCACGAACAGCAGGTGATCGATGCCGAGCAGGATGTGCTCGATGCCGAGGTACAGGTACGCCCATGCACCGCGACGCCCGTCCCCGGCGGATTGCAGCGTGATCGAGGGCTGGGTCGGCTTGACGACGTGTGTCTCCACGCCGCCATCCGCGCGCTGCGCGCGGACCAGCACGTCTGTGGAGAAGGCCTCGAGCCCTTCGATCGCGATCGTCTGGCCCGCGAGACCACCCTTGCACTCGAGACGTGCGGTAAAGACCCACGCCGTGCCGGCCCGCTCGCTGCGCGCCTCGCCGACTTGGCGGCAGGTCTGCGGAAAGACCGGGAACATCGGCATGCGCACGTCGGACGACTCCCCGAGCGAAGGCAGCTTCCAGAGCACCTGGTAGCTGCCGGGTGCGGTCTCGGTGAGCTCGAGGAAGCCCGGCTGGAGCTCGTGCGCGCGCACCGGCACGGACACCCACGCGGCGAACAACGCGAGCAGCAGGACGAGGCCGCGCATCAGGGCTCTCATGGCTTCGCGGACGCCGGCTTCGCGGTCTCGGGCGTCTTCACCGTGATCGTGTACTTCGACCGCAGCCTGTCGTAGAAGGCCCTGGAGAGCTCCTGGCGCCTGACGTTCTTCCATTCCCGCTCGACCAGCGGCCGTACCTCGGCAAGCGCGGGCACACCTCCGGGCGTCATCGACTCGACGCGGACGACGTGCACGCCGTAGCCCGAGCCGATCGGACCGGCCCAGCGGCCGACCGGCTGCTTCATCAATGCCTCGGCGAACTCGCGGCCGAACAGGCGCTCGAGCTCGACCTGCGGCGCGTTCTCGTAGTGTGGCTCGAGCAGCATCAGGCTGTCGCCGAGCTTCGCGAGGTCGGGGTTCGTGCCGGCCTTGCCCAGGCCATCGATCAGGCGCCTGGCATCGGCCTCGAGCGTGGACGCCCGTTTGCGGGGGTCCAGATAGACCTGCGAGAACGTGACGCGCGGCTCGGCGCGGAAAGCGTCGGGATTTGCCGTCATGTAGGCGACGAGCTCGTCGTCGGTGGGCTGGGCGAGCGCGGCAGCTTCCTCGGAAACGAACTCCAGCTTCTGTTGCAGCCGCCGGCGGATGATCGCGTCGTCGCGGTCGAGGCCGAGCGCCAGCGCCTCGCGGTACATCACCTCCTCGCGGACGTACGATTCAACCAGGCCGTCGAGCTCGAGCTTCGTCGGCGGGCGTTGCCAGGTCCGCTGGAACGTCTGCGCGAGGTTGCGGATGCGCGCCTCGCCGACGACGATCTCGGTGTTCGCCGCGGGACCGGTCGGGGGACGCAGCCACGCGTCGAGAACGAAGAGTGCCGCGCCCAGCAGCAGGAAGTGGACGAGCGGCTCGCGCAGGAGGTTCTTCGACATCACTGCGCGGCGCCGTTCACCTGCCGGCGCGGACGGGATCGGTGACGGTCAGGAACGGAAACTTCCGGAAGTCGACGTCGGCCGTCATGATTTCCGCCACGCCGTGCTCCCGCATCAGCACGGCCGTGTGGAGGTCGTGGAAGATGTTCCCGGACGGCGCCCCGAACGCGTCGACGGTCTCGCGCAGCAGCGCCTCGTGGCGAGGCGTCGGGACGAGCACCGAAACCACGTCCGAGGCGAGGATGGGATCGAGGAACGACAGCGCCTCCTGCGCGCGGAGCGGGTCGCGGAACACCCGTGGATGGGTGACGATGCGCAGGAACTCGTACACGATGTCCCAGGTGATCGCCCACGGCGTGTTGCCGGCCAGCCAACGCTCGACCGCCTGCCGCGCCGTTGCGTGCTCCGGACAGTCCCGGTTGGCCGCATAGACCAGGACGTTGGTGTCGACCAGGAACCTCACGACCGGTCGAGCACGTCGTACAGCTGGTCGCGGTCGGCGATGTCGACGCGCGGGCGGCCCAGCGAGAACGTCGGCAGCTCCACCGCCTTACGGCGCGCCGGCGCTTTCGCCTCCTTGAGTCCGCGTTGCAGCACGTCCTGGGTGACCTGCGAAAGCGGACGGTTCTGCTCCGCAGCGAGTTTCTTGAGCTGCCGGAACACGGCATCGTCGATGATCAGCGTGGTGCGCATATGCGAAATCATATGCACTACGCATACGTATGTCAACGCGTCGGTCGCTCGCCGCTAGAGCACCCGCCCGGTGAGCCAGCTGCTGGCTTTCGCGACCGACTCGGGAGGACCGTAGAGGCGCATCACGCCGGAATCGGCTCGACCAGTTGCGCACCGTCGAGTCGGAGATCGCGGCCCGGGAGGCGACGGCATCCACGGGGAGAAAGTCCGTCACCAAGCGTCCGTCACGACAGGTTCGATCCAGCGTGTAGCCAATACGGCCGCTCGGGAATCGTCGCCGGGATCCCGCCCACGACCTGCCGATCAACGGCCGGCAAGCGCTTGTTCCCAACCCAGCGCGAAGACGACGCGCTGGAAATCGTCGGCGGGTGAAGCCGCCAGCACCAGCGTCTCGCCGGTGGCCGGATGCGCGAGCCGCAGCTCGACGCACGCGAGCAGCAAGCGGTCACTGCCGAACAGTCGCGCGAAGAGACGGTTGTGGCGGCCCTTGCCGTAGGTCGCGTCGCCGATCACCGGATGCGCAACGTGCTTGAGGTGGCGGCGAATCTGATGCCGGCGGCCAGTTTCGGGTGTGAGTTCGAGCAACGCGTAGCGGCTGCTCGGATAGCGGTCGACGGCATGGGGCAACTCGGCAACGGCGAGGCGCCGGTAGTGCGTCACCGCGCGCTGCGGCTCACTTTCAGCGGCTGCGGGTGACCCGAACTCGTAGTCGTCGCGCAACCGACGCAGCGGGTGGTCGATCGTCCCTTCGGCAGCGGGGTGTCCGCGCACCACCGCGACGTAGCGCTTGGCGACCATTCCGGCCTCGAACTGCGCGCCCAGTGCGCGCGCGATGTCGCGGTCGAGCGCGAACAGCAGCACGCCCGACGTGCCGCGGTCGAGGCGATGCACCGGATGCACCTGACAGCCGATCTGGTCGCGCAGGAGTTGTACCGCGAACCGGGTCGCGCCACGGTCGAGCGGCGTGCGGTGCACGAGCAGACCCGACGGCTTGTGGATTGCGCACAGCCCATCGTCACGGTGGACGATCACGAGCGGCGGCGGTACCGGCAGGTCCCTGCTCAAGCCTCTGTCTCGTGTTCCTCGGGAGACGCCGATTCGGACCACTCCTTCGCCAGCGCGTAGCCGATCGCGAGCAGCACCGGTCCCACGAACACGCCGATGAAGCCGAAGGCGACGATGCCGCCGAGCACGCCGAGCAGCACGAGGATGAACGGCAGGTCGGAGCCCTTGCTGATGATGAGCGGCTTGATCACGTTGTCCACGGTCGACACGATCAGCGCGCCCCAGGCGAGCACAAACAGGCCCCACGCGAGGTCGCCCTGCTGGATCAGGAAGATGCCCGCAGCGCCCCAGATGATCGGCGGCCCGACGGGTACGGCAGACAGCAGGAACGTCGCGAAGCCGAGCAGCGGCGCCGCCTCGATGCCCGCGATCCAGAAGCCGATGGCCGCGAGAATGCCCTGCGCGATCGCGGTGCCGAGAATGCCGATGACGACGCCGCGGATCGTGTCGACTGCCGCACGGACGAGGCGCCGGCCGCGGTGTGGCGCCAGCCGCTCCACGCCGGTCTCGATGCGACGCATGATCGCCGCGCCGTCGCGGAACAGGAAGAACGCGATGAGCACCGAAAGCGAGAGCTGCAGCAGGCCGCCGAGCAGGGTCGTGCCGCCGGCGACGAGGTAGCGCCGCACAGGCTCGACGAAACGCTTCAGCTCCACGACCACCTTCGCCGTGTCGTGCGCAAAACCGCTCCAGTACTCCGCGAGTCGCGGCCCCACCACCGGCACGCCGGCGAGCCAGTCGGGCGGTACGGGCGGACCGGCCTCGATCACCCCGCGGATCCAGGCGGCGAGCCGCTCGGCGTTGTCCGCAATCTCGAAGCCGACGATCGCGAACGGCGCGATCATGCCCAGCGCGATCAGCGTGACCGCGAGCAGTGACGCGAGCACCGGAGACAGCCACGCCTGCAGCCGCTCGTAGAGCGGAAAGAGCGTGATCGTGAGGATCGCCGCCCACAGGATGGCCGTCAGGAACGGCCGCAACACGAGGAAACAGCCGACGATGATGAGGCCCAGCGCGACGAGGGCGAGGGCACGGTCGGTGCTTTGCCTGGGCATCATCGCGTCGTGGCTCCGGCAGCCAGTCTAGCATCGGCCCGGCCGCGGCCGCGATGCGTGCCTGCCCTGCGCCTCGCGTGCGGTAACATCGCGCACGCCGCCCCCTGCCGGGACTGCACCGGTCCTGCGGCCAAGCCATGTCCTGGATCGACGTCACCTACCACGTCCGTGCGAGTGCCGCCGAGATCGAGTCGGCCGCCGCAGCGCTCGCGCTCGAGCAGAGCGTCGAAGTGCCGGCGGAGGTCGTGCGCGATCCCTGGGTGCGCGAGCACGTGATGGGCCGCGTCGCGAGCATCGAGCCGCTCGATGCCGGCCGCTTCCGCGTCGGCATTCGCCTCGCGATGCTCACCACGGGTCACGACGCGGCGCAGGCGATCAACATGCTGTTCGGCAACAGCTCGCTGCACGAGCACGTCGAGCTGGTCGACGCGGACTTTCCCCCCGACTTCGTCGCAGCGTTCGCAGGCCCGCGCCACGGCATCGACGGCATCCGTCGCCTCGCCGGCGTGCATGGACGGCCACTCACCTGCGCGGCACTGAAGCCGCAGGGGTTGCCGGTAGACCGCCTCGCGATGCTTGCCCACACGTTCGCCACCGCGGGCATCGACGTGGTGAAGGACGACCACGGCCTCGCCGACCAGTCGTACAGTCCCTTCGCTGCGCGGGTCGCCGCGTGCCGCCGCGCGCTCGAGCGGGCCGAGCGCGAGACCGGCCGGCCCTGCCTCTACGCGCCGAGCCTGGTCGGCGCGCCACGCGCGCTCGTGCAGCAGGCGCGCATCGCGCGCGACGAAGGTGCGCAGATGGTCCTCGTGGCGCCGGCGCTCGTCGGCCTGCCCGCGTTCCACGAATTGGTCGACGAGATCCTCGACGTGCCGGTGCTCGCGCATCCGGCGT